>URRK01000024.1 GCA_900550315.1 uncultured Oscillospiraceae bacterium
CGGAAAGGGCGGTCATGCAGCAGAATACCGCCAGCAGACCAGCAAAAAGCCGGGTTGCCGGCACGGCCTTTGCTCTGTTTATTTATTCTTCTTCAATATCGTAATCGTCCTGCAAACGGTCAATAAACAAATCGGCAATGGTTTCGTATTCGTCGTCGTTGGCAATGTCCTCAAAATACTCGTCGCCGTTTTCGTCCTCCTGCACCTTAACCAAAACAAGGTCGCCGCTGTCGTCCAGCTTTTCCTGCGGGTCGGCAAAATAGGGCACCATGGCCAAATAGCGGCCGGTGTCGGTCTCAATGGCGTCTAAAATCTCAAAAGAGTAGCTTTTGCCGTCATCGTCGGTTAGGGTTACAATGTCGTTGCCGTATTCTTCGTTTGTCATAATTTTCACTCCCGTTTTTCTCTGCTTTTATTGTACCCGTTTTTGCAAAAATAGTCAAGATGAAATTAAGCGGGAATTCAGCAAGCCTTAAAAGGCACTGGCTTTACGCCCAAAAATGTTGTTTTATGATTATTTTGTTTTGTTTTTGTTGTTTTAGGCTTGACAATTACCTGTGTTTGTACTAAAATGTACTTGAGAAGTTAGGCTTAAAGCTTGGCTGCGGGGCCCAAACCCGCCGGGCGAGGGAAGCAAAGCTAAATGAGCCGGTTAAAATAAACCAAATTTAGTAAATTAAACTTAGCAAACCGAACTTTTAGTAGGCCAAACTCAGTAAGCTAAACCTAATAAAATAAAATAAGCCAAATTTAGTAAGCTGAACTCTGCAAGCTAAGCTTAGGGCTACAAAGCCTGTAATTTTTACGGAGGGGATTCTTATGCCTCATTATTATACCGAAATTCCTGCAAAAAGCCCGCGTATTCAAAAGTTGATTGACCATTTGTACGTCAAAATGCCGGAAATCGAGTCGGATCGCGCCGTTTTGCTGACCGAGGTTTACAAAAAAACCGAGGGCGAGCCGATTATTACCCGCCGGGCCAAAGCTTTTGCCGAAATTTGCAAAAGGCTGCCCATTACCATTCGCCCGTTGGAGCTGATTGTTGGCAGCAACGCCGTGCATCCGCGCAGCTGCCAGGTGTTTCCCGAGTTTTCTTTTGAATGGTTAGAAGGGGAGTTTGACACCATTGAGCACCGCAAGGCTGACCCGTTTTACATATCAGAGCAAACCAAGCAGACCTTAAAAGAGGTTTACCAATATTGGTCGGGCAAAACCACCAGTGACCTTGCCACCTCGCTGATGTGCGACGGCGCCAAAACCGCCATGGCGCACAACATTTTTACCCCGGGCAACTACTTTTACAACGGCATTGGGCATGTAACCGTAAATTACGCCGAGGTGCTGGCCGTAGGGTTTGAGGGCATTATGCAAAAAGCGCGCAAGGCCTTGGCGCAGCTAAGCCCGGCCGACGCCGATTTTGCCCCGCGGGACGCCTTTTTGCGCGCCGTGCTGCTAAGCTGCGAGGCTGCCTGCGGCTACGCCGAGCGCTACGCCCGGCTGGCGCTGCAGCTGCTGGAGCAGGAAAGCGACCCTGAGCGCAAGCGGGAGCTGGCCTTGATTGCCCAAAACTGCGCTAATGTGCCGCGGCACGGAGCCAAAAGCTTTTACGAGGCCTGCCAGTCGTTTTGGTTTGTGCAAATGCTGCTGCAAACCGAGTCCAGCGGCCATTCCATTTCGCCCGGCCGGTTTGACCAATACATGTACCCCTACTTTAAGGCAGATTTAGAAAAAGGGCTGATTAACCACGCCTTTGCGCAGGAATTAATGGACTGCATTTGGGTAAAGCTGAACGATTTGAACAAGGCGCGGGACGCGGCCTCGTCCGAGGGGTTTGCGGGGTACAGCCTGTTTCAAAATTTAATTGCCGGCGGCCAAACGCCGGAGGGGCTGGACGCTACCAACGACCTTTCGTTTATGTGCCTAAACGCCTCTATTCATGTGCAGCTGCCGCAGCCTTCGCTTTCGGTTCGGGTTTGGAACTGCACCCCGCACGAATTTATGCTGCGGGCGGCCGAGCTGACCCGCACCGGCGTTGGGTTACCGGCCTATTATAATGACGAGGTAATTATTCCCTCGCTGTTAAACCGCGGGCTAAGCATGGAGGACGCGCGCGATTACAACATTATTGGCTGTGTAGAGCCGCAAAAGGCGGGCAAAACCGACGGCTGGCACGACGCAGCGTTTTTTAACATGTGCCGCCCGCTGGAGATGGTTTTTGCAAACGGCTACGAGCTGGGGCAAAAGGTTGGTGTGCAATCGGGCGAGATTGCCGAACTAAACACCTTTGAAAAATTTTTGGCGGCCTACAAACAGCAAATGGAATACTTTATTGAAATGCTGGTGAACGCCGACAACGCCATTGATTACGCCCACATGAAGCGCTGCCCGCTGCCGTTTCTTTCCGCCATGGTGGAGGATTGTATTGGCCGCGGAAAATCGGTGCAGGAGGGGGGCGCCGTTTACAACTTTACCGGCCCGCAGGGCTTTGGCATTGCCAACATGGCCGATTCCCTTTGGGCGGTTAAAACTTTGGTGTACGAGCAAAAAAAGTACACCCTTGCCCAGTTTAAAGAGGCGCTGGAAAACAACTTTGGCGAGCCAATGTCGAACCTGCAGGCGCAAAACTTAACCACGCTGATTGTAGAGCAAATGCAAGGCGCCGGCAAAACGGCCACCAAAGCCCAAATTGCCGAGATTTTTACCGGCCTAAAGCAAAACCGCACCCCGGCAGGTAAAAAGGCCTTTTACAACCAATTAAAAGGGGATATTGAGGCGCTGCCCAAGTACGGCAACGATGTGCCGGAGGTTGATTTATTTGCCCGGCAGATTGCCTACACCTACTCAAAGCCCCTGCAGCGCTATAAAAACCCGCGCGGCGGCAGCTTTCAAGCGGGGCTGTACCCCGTTTCGGCCAATGTGCCGCTGGGCGCGCAAACCGGCGCCACGCCGGACGGCCGGCTGGCCGGCACCCCGGTAGCCGACGGTGTTTCCCCGGCGGCGGGGCGGGATGTAAACGGGCCGACCGCCTCCTGCAATTCGGTTGCAAAGTTAGACCACTACATTGTTTCGAACGGAACGCTGTTTAACATGAAATTCCACCCCAGCGCCTTAAAGGGCCAAAGCGGGCTGGAGAGCTTTGTAGCCTTAGTGCGCGGCTATTTTGACCAAAAGGGCAGCCACATGCAATTTAATGTTGTTAGCCGCGAAACCCTGTTAGAGGCGCAAAAGCACCCCGAAAAGTACCGCTCTTTAGTGGTTCGTGTGGCAGGGTACAGCGCACTGTTTACCACCCTTTCCCGCTCGCTGCAGGACGATATTATTAACCGCACCGAGCAACAGGGCTTTTAAAGGGGTGCGGTATGCAAAACTACTTACAAACCACCGGCCGAATTTTTAACATACAAAAATTCTCGGTGCACGACGGGCCGGGTATTCGCACCATTGTGTTTTTAAAAGGGTGTGTGCTGCGCTGCCGCTGGTGCTGCAATCCCGAATCGCAGCACTACGAAATAGAGCAAATGGAGCAGGGCGGAAAGCTGAAAACCGTTGGGCGGGATGTTACCGTGCAGCAGGTAATGGACGAAGTATTAAAAGACCGCATTTACTACCGCCGCTCGGGCGGGGGGTTGACCCTTTCGGGCGGGGAGTGCCTTTGTCAGCCGGAGTTTTCGCCCGCACTGCTGCGGGCCGCGCAGGAAAGCGGGCTGAATACCGCTATTGAATCTACCGCCTGTGCCCCCATGGAAACCATTCGTCGGCTGCTGCCGTATTTAGACCATTATTTAATGGATATTAAGCACATTGACCGCGAAAAGCATAAGCGTTTTACCACGCGGGATAACGACCTGATTTTGCAAAATGCCGCGCTGCTGGCCAAAGAGGCCCGGCACCTGGTCATTCGCGTGCCGGTGGTGCCCGGATTTAACGACACCGAAAGCGAAATTGCAGGCATTGCCCGCTTTACCGCCGGCATTTTACCGGGGGGCGAAATTCACCTGCTGCCGTACCACCGTTTAGGAACCGATAAATACCGCGGTTTAAATCGGGAATACACGCTGAGCGAAATTTTGCCGCCGCCGGATGAAAAAATGCAGCAGCTAAAGGCTGTTGCCGAGGGCTTTGGGCTGCGCTGCCAAATAGGGGGTTAAAAAATGAACGATTTCACCTTACAAAATCGGGAAAAGACTCGCATTATTCAAGAGCTGGTTCCGGGCAAGCAAATTACGCTGGCGCATATTATTGCCAATCCCGATGAAATTCTTTACAAAAAGCTGGGGCTGGATCCGGCCGGCGAGTACACCGCGGCTGCCATTGGCATTTTAACCATGTCGCCCGCCGAAACCGCCATTATAGCCGGGGATATTGCCACCAAGGCCTCGGGCGCCGAGTTAGGATTTGTAGACCGCTTTAGCGGCACGCTGATTATTACCGGCTCGGTTTCGCAGGTGCAGGAGGCGGTTGCCGCCGTGGTACGCTACGCCGACGAAACCTTAGGCTTTACGGTTTGCCCCATTACCAAAACTTAACATGAACAAGGTTATTTTAATTGGCCGTTCGGGCAGCGGAAAAACCACCCTAACGCAGGCGCTGAAAAACGAGCCGATTGCCTACCGCAAAACGCAGGATGTTCAGTGGGGGGGATTTTTAATTGATACCCCCGGCGAGTACGCCGAATCCCGCCAGTTTGGCGCGGCTTTAGCGGTTTACAGCTACGAGAGCGACTTGGTTGGTTTGGTTCTGAGTGCTACCGAAAGCTACTCGCTTTACAGCCCTTGCATTACCTCGGCAGCAAACCGGTATGTGTTTGGTATTGTAACCAAAACCGACGCGCCAAACGCCAACCCCAGGCGGGCCGAGGAATGGCTGCAGCTGGCCGGCTGCCAGCGAGTGTTTTGCGTTAGCGCCAAAACCGGCAGCGGCTTGACGCCGTTAAAAGAATTTATTGCGGCCTTTGACCCGAAAAGTTATTTTAAAAGCTTCATGCGGCGAAAAGGGTAGTGCAGCAGGAAAAAAATGGATTCTTTGGGGTTGAATGTTTATAAAACACAGAAAAAACAACACAAAACAACAGAAACACAAAAAATATGTTGTTTTATTGTTGACTTCTGCTTTGTTTTATGATATATTAGGTAAGTAAAATGCTATTTTTAAAAAAGGAGTTTATGAAAATGGTATCAGAGTACGAAATTAAAAAGCAAATTTGCGACATTGGCAAGCGTATTTACGGCAACGGCATGGTTGCCGCGAATGACGGCAACATTTCGGTAAAGCTGAACGACAACGAATTTTTATGCACCCCTACCGGTGTTAGTAAGGGCTTTATGACCCCCGAATACATTTGCAAGGTAGACGCTGACGGCAAGGTGCTGCAGGCCAACCCCGGCTTTAAGCCATCTTCTGAAATTAAAATGCACATGCGGGTTTACAAAAAACGCCCGGATGTTAATTCAGTAGTACACGCGCACCCCATTTACGCCACCAGCTTTGCCATTGCCGGTATTCCGCTAACGCAGCCCATTATGCCCGAGGCCGTAATTGCCTTAGGCTGCGTCCCCATTGCTGAATACGGCACCCCCTCTACTGAGGAGATTCCGGACGCGGTTGAAAAATACTTACAGCATTTTGACGCCGTATTGCTGGAAAATCACGGCGCTTTAACTTACTCCGATTCCTTATTAAACGCCTACCACAAAATGGAATCTGTTGAATTTTACGCCAAGCTTTTGTACCTTTCCAAGCAATTGGGCGGCCCGAAGGAGCTTTCTAAGCAGCAGGTAGAGCGGCTTTACGAAATTCGCCGCCAATTTGGCTTAAAGGGAAAGCACCCGGCCGATCTTTGCCCGAACCAGGTGGCTGGTAAGCCAAGCTGTCACAGCTGCGGCGGCAATTGCTCCGGCAGCTGCAGCACCGGTGCTTCCGCTTCCGACAGCGACTTAATTGCTCAAATTACCAAAAAGGTAATGGAGCAGCTGGGAAAGTAACCCGCAAGGGGGAAGATTTATGACCGAGCAACAGCTGCAAAGCGTTATGAGCCAAAACATTGCGCAGGTGGCGGCAAGCCAAAGTTTAACCCTGCAAAAAGCCGAGCAACTGGCCGAGCTGGTTTTAAAACGCGCGGCCGAAATGGGGGTTAACGCGGTGGTGGCCGTTGCCGACAGCGGCGGTAATCCGGTGCTGTGCAAGCGTGCGGATAACGCCTTTTTAGCCAGTTGGGATATTGCCCTTGGTAAGGCGTACACCGTAACGGCTTTAAAAATGTCTACCGCAAAGCTTAGCGTTTTGGCAGCGCCGGGCGGCGAGCTTTACGGCATTCAGTTTACCAACGGCGGAAAAATTGTTATTTTCGGCGGCGGCGAGCCGCTGCAAAGCAGTAACGGCACGCTGGTTGGCGGGCTGGGCGTTAGCGGGGGTACAGAAGGTCAGGATACCTCGCTTTCCGAATACGGAGCCGAAGTTTTTAAACAATTATAAAGAAATGAGATTGTTACAATGAATTCTGCAGAAATTGAAAAGGTTGTTCAGCAGGTTATTGCGCAAATGCACGGCCAGGAGCCGGCAGCTGCGGCAAAACCGGCCGGTGCGCTGCCCAAAACCGCGCGCGTGGCCATGCTGACCGAAAAAGAGCATTTTGAGTTAAAAGAATTCCCAATTCCGCCGCTGGGCGATGGGGACATTTTAGTAAAGGTTGAGGGCTGCGGCGTTTGCGGCACCGACGCGCACGAATTTAAGCGCGACCCGTTTGGCCTAATTCCGGTAGCGCTGGGGCACGAGGGCTCGGGCGAAATTGTTGCCATGGGCAAAAATGTTAAGGCCGACAGCGCCGGCAAACCGCTGCATATTGGGGACAAGGTTGTAACCTGCATGATTTTTAAAGACAACCCCGATATTACCATGTTTGACCTAAACAAGCAAAATGTAGGCGGAGCCGATGTTTATGGCCTGCTGCCGGATGACGACATTCATTTAAACGGCTGGTTTTCCGACTACTTATTTGTGCGGGAGGGCTCTACTATTTTTAATGTAAGCGAGCTGGATTTAGACTCCAGATTGCTTATTGAGCCTTCGGCCGTTTTGGTACACGCGGTAGAGCGTGCCAAAACTACCAACATTTTGCGGTTTAACAGCCGCGTGGTGGTACAGGGCTGCGGCCCAATTGGCCTGCTTTGCATTGCCGTACTGCGCACCATGGGCGTAGAAAACATTGTGGCAGTAGACGGTGAGGATAAGCGCCTTTCGGTAGCGCGCGAAATGGGCGCAGGCGCTACGGTGAACTTTAAAAATTATAAGGGCATTGAGGCTCTGGCCAAAGCGGTAGAGGAAGCCTTTGGCGGCCACCCGGCCGATTTCGGCTTTCAGTGCACCGGTTCGCCGGTTGCCCACGCCAACATTTACAAATTTATTCGCAACGGCGGCGGCCTTTGCGAGTTAGGATTTTTTATTAACGGCGGCGACGCAACCATTAACCCGCATTTTGACATTTGCGCCAAAGAAATTACAACGGTTGGCTCTTGGGTGTACACCCTGCGGGATTACGCCACAACCTTTGACTTCTTAAAACGGGCAAAGGGCATTGGCCTGCCAATAGAAAAGCTGATTACCCACCGGTTCCCGCTGGAGCAAATTAACGAGGCGCTTAAAACCAACCTGAGTATGCAGGGCCTTAAAATTGCTGTTGTAAACCGGTAAGCGGGTGCAAAGCATGAATAAAGCAGTTGGAATTTTAGAGGTTTACGGCCTGGTTGCGGCGTTTGTTGCCTGCGACGCCGGCTGTAAGGCCGCAAATGTTACGGTAGAAAATTTTGATAAAAATAAGCCCGGCAACCCCGATTCCCTAAAGGTTCCGCTTATTGTTGCGGTAAAATTCAGGGGTTCGGTAAGCGATGTTCGCGCTGCGGTTGCAGCGGCTGCCGAGGCGGTAAACAAGGTTTCGGGCGTTGTAACGCAGCACATTATTCCGTCCCCCGAGGACGGCACCGAAAAAATGCTGAAGCTAAACGCTTTTGACAAAAATTAAATTTTAACCCTGCACCGGCGCTAAGGCTGCCGGGCGCAAAACAAACGGAGGAAAACACAATGGCATTTGAAGCACTTGGAATGGTAGAAACCCGCGGTTTGGTAGCCGCAATAGAGGCTGCCGACGCAATGGTAAAATCGGCAGAGGTTTCGTTAATCGGCACCGAGAAGATCGGTTCCGGCTTGGTAACTGTAATGGTTCGGGGCGATGTTGGCGCCGTTAAGGCCGCAACCGAGGCCGGCTCTAACGCCGCCTCTAAGCTGGGCGAGCTGGTAGCGGTACATGTAATTCCGCGCCCGCACACCGATGTTGAAAAAATTCTGCCTGTACTTTAAAAAGGGGAATTTCAATGAAGTCTTTAGGGCTGGTTGAGGTGTCCGGCGTTTCGGCCGCGGTAGATTGCTTAGATTTAATGTGCAAGGCGGCCGAGGTGGAGCTTGTAACCTGGGAGCGTAAGCTTGGCGGCCGCTTGGTAACCATTATTGTACAGGGGCAGGTTTCGGCCGTACAGGCCGCGGTAGAGGCCGCGGTAGCCGGGGCTATTAAAACCCCGGTAGCCCACGCCGTTATTGCAAACCCGCACAGCGAAACCGCGCGCATGGCACAGCTTAGCGCAAAGCGTATTCAGCAAAAAAATGCGCCGGCAAAGGAACAATCGGACGCCTATTTAAAAGAGGTATAACAACCAAATAAAGGTGGTTTTGTTATGGCAAATTCTGCAAAAGCTAAAAAACCGGCTGCAAAGCCCGCCGCAAAGGCGGCTGCACCGGCACCGGCCGTTCAAAAGGCCGAACCTAAAAAGGAGGAAAAAACAATGGCATTAGAGGCACTTGGCATGGTAGAAACCCGCGGTCTTACCGCCGCAATAGAGGCTGCCGACGCAATGACCAAAGCGGCAAATGTTGTTTTGGTAGGCACCGAAAAAATTGGCTCCGGCTTAGTAACCGTAATGGTTCGGGGCGATGTTGGCGCCGTTAAGGCCGCGGTAGAATCCGGGTCTGACGCCGCTTCCCGCTTAGGGGAGCTGGTAGCGGTGCACGTTATTCCGCGCCCGCACGCAGATGTTGAAAAAATTCTGCCCACCCTTAAATAATTTTAACCGCTGCGGCGTGTTTTGCGCCGTACCATAAAGCCGCCACCGGTTGGTGCGGCAGTTTAGGAGGAAATTAAAATGGCACTTGAAGCACTTGGCATGGTAGAAACCCGCGGTTTGGTAGCCGCAATTGAGGCTGCCGATGCAATGGTAAAATCCGCAAATGTTGAGCTAATTGGCACCGAAAAAATTGGTTCCGGCTTAGTAACCGTAATGGTTCGCGGCGATGTTGGCGCTGTTAAATCGGCAACCGAGGCCGGTTCTAACGCCGCTTCCCATTTAGGGGAGCTGGTAGCGGTACACGTTATTCCGCGCCCCCATTCGGATGTTGAAAAGATTTTACCGAAATTAAAGTAATTTGCTTTTTTGGGCTCTGTTTTGGCGTTTACAGAGCAGAGCCCGGCAATTACGGCCGGGTATTTCGGCTCATCTTTCACAGAAAGGGTGTTTACACTTGGTTGTTGGTAAGGTTGTTGGCAGCGTTGTTGCCACCCGCAAAAACGAAGGGCTGCTTGGCAGCAAATTTATGATTATTGAGCCGCTGGATAATATGTCGCACAAGGGGCGCTTGGTTGCGGTAGATAATGTTGGCGCCGGTATTGGCGAGGTTGTTTTGGTTGCGCAGGGCAGCGCCGCAAGAATTGGCTGCGGTATGGAATCTGCACCGGTAGACGCGGCCATTGTTGGTATTGTAGATGATTCTGTTGGCCTTTAATTTGGCCCAATGAACGCCGGTTAGGCCTGCAAAGCTTGGCTCTTGCCGGCCAAAACAAACAGATGATACGGAAGACGATATGATGAATATTAATGAACTAAAATCAATTTTGAAAAAAAGCGGTGTTGTAGGCGCCGGCGGCGCCGGTTTTCCCAGCTACGGAAAGCTAAACGAAAACGCCGATACCATTATATTAAACTGCGCGGAATGTGAACCGCTGCTTAAATTGCACCGCCAGGTGCTGCAGCACTACGCGCGGGAGATTTTAACCGCTATGACGGCCGTGTGCGAGGCGGTAGGCGCCACGCAGGCCATTGTTGCTGTTAAGCCCTCTTACAAGGCGGCGGTAGAAGCCGTAAAGGCCTGCCTACCCGATTTTAAACTGGTTCGCATTGGTCTGCTGCCCGAGGTTTACCCCGCCGGTGACGAGGTTGTTACCATTTACGAGGTTACCGGGCGGGTAGTGCAGCCCGGCAAGCTGCCCATTAGCCAGGGCGTTATTGTGTATAATGTAGAAACCATGTTAAACGCCTACCGTGCCATTACGGCCGGTGCCGGCGTAACCCACAAATACATTACCGTAACGGGCGCTGTAAAAAATCCGGTTACCCTAAGGGTGCCGCTGGGGGTTACCTTTGGCGAGGTGCTGGCTTTGGCCGGCGGCCCAACCATTCAAAATTACACCTTAATTGGCGGCGGCCCAATGACGGGCAGCATTGTGCAGGAAAGCGGCGTTGTTACCAAAACCTCAAACGCTATTTTGGTGGTTCCGCAGGACCATTACATTGTGCGCAAGCGCTTGGCCGACCCGCGTATTTCCCTAAAACGGGCCATGTCGGCTTGCTGCCAATGTCACAACTGCACCAGCCTGTGCCCGCGGCATTTGTTGGGCCACCCCATTGACCCGGCAAAATTTATGCGCAGCGTTTCTACCGGCACCACCCAAAATGTAGAGCCGTATTTGGGCACCTTTTTTTGCAGCGCCTGCGGCCTGTGCGAAATGTTCTCCTGCTTTCAGGGGCTTTCTCCCCGCACTTTAATTGGCAATGTTAAGGGGCAGCTGCGGCGCGGCGGAATTCCGCTGCCCGAGGTTACCGCCGGCCCCGTTTCTTCACAGCGGCAGGGGCGGTATGTTTTAAAATCGCGCTTAACGGCGCGGCTGGGCTTAACGCAGTACAACGCGCCGGCCCCGCTTACCGAGCAAAATTACGAACCCAAAAGCGTTAAGCTGCTGCTTTCGCAGCACATTGGCGCTCCGGCGGCCGCCGTTGTTAAAATGGGTGACCGGGTTACCGCCGGGCAGGCGGTGGCCGAGGCCGACGAGGCCAAGCTTGGCGTAAATATTCACACCCCAATTGGCGGGTTGGTAACCGAGGTTACCGAAAGCTACATTGTTGTAGCGGCAGAAAGGAAGGAAAGGTAAATGGCAACAGCAATTGGAATGGTAGAATTTATGACCGTTTCCTCCGGCATGCGCGGTGCAGATACCATGATTAAAACCGCCGAGGTAGAGGTTGTAGAAAGCGCAACGGTTTGCCCCGGTAAGTACATTGTAATCATCAGCGGCGATTTAAGCGCCGTAAAGGCCTCGGTAGAGGCGGCAAAGGTGCAAGCCCCCGAAAAGGTAATTGACAGCTTTGTTTTAGGCAACCCGCACGAGGCTATTTTTCCGGCCATTTACGGGGCCGGTGCGCCGGAGGGCGTGGAGGCGCTTGGCGTTTTAGAAAGCTTTTCGGCCGCTACGGCCGTTGTTGCGGCCGATGCCGCCGCCAAAACCGCACTGGTGGATTTAATTGAGCTGCGGTTGGCCCGCGGCATGTGCGGAAAATCTTATTTATTAATTACGGGCAGCGTTTCGGCTGTTTCGGCCGCAATTGAGCGGGCCGAAAGCGAGGCTGCCGAGCGGGGCATGCTGCTGGACAGCTCGGTTATTCCGCGCCCCGACCAAAAGCTTTGGGCAAGCATTTTGTAAGCTTAGTTTGCTTTGGTAGCCTGTTTTAAAGGCTTTAAAAACTTTTAGGGTTTAAAAATTTGTTGCAAAGGGGGCGGGCGCCGTGCTGGCTATAGAGCGCAGAAATGCCATTTTAGCAAAAATATCCTTAACCGGGAAGGTGCTGGTAAGCGACTTAAGCCGGGATTTTGGCGTAACCGAGGAAACCATTCGCCGCGATTTGGAAAAGCTGGACCACGACGGGCTGGTTACCAAAACCTACGGCGGCGCCGTAAAGAATGAGAATTACAACATAGACTTGCCCTTTCATGTTCGCCAGCAGGAGAATATTGAAAAAAAGCAGCATATTGCCGCGTTAATTGCCGCCATGATTCACGATGGCGATTACATTATGCTGGATTCCAGCACCACGGCGCTTTATGTTATTCGCAGCATTTTAAACTTAAAAAAAATTACGCTGATTACCAATTCTATTGAGATTTTAATAGAGCTTTGCAACAAAACCGATTGGAATATTATTTCTACCGGCGGTGTTTTAAAGGAGGGCGGGCTTTCCCTTTTAGGGTACCAGGCCGAAAAAATGGTAGCCGGCTTTCACGCCGATTTAGCCATTTGCTCTTGCAAAGGGGTAAGCTTTGAGATGGGCGTAACCGACTCGAACGAGCGGGACAGCGAAATTAAAAAAGCCTTTTTTAAGGCCTGCAAAACTAAAATATTAGCGGCCGACAGCAGTAAATTTAACAAAACCGCTTTTACTAAAATTTGCGATTTTTCGGCGGTAGATACGGTTGTGACCGACTGTGACCCCGGCCCCCGCTGGCAAGAGCATTTGCGGGAAACGGGCGTTGCGTTAAAGTATTAATAAGGAGCAAAGCACATGAAGATATTAGTGGTAAACGCCGGCAGTTCTTCGCTGAAATACCAATTGATTGATATGTCGAACAAGGCGGTTTTGTGCAAGGGCAATTGCGAGCGCATTGGCACCGACGGCAAATACACCCACAAGGTGCCCGGCCGTGAGCCAGAAAAGCAAGCCTACAGCCTGCCAACCCACAACGAGGCCATTAAGCTGGTGCTAAGCCTTTTAACCGACCCGCAAAAGGGCGTTATTAAAAGCGTAGAGGTGATTGACGCAGTTGGCCACCGTATTGCGCACGGCGGGGAAAAGTACCGCAGTTCTACGGTAATTAATAACGAGGTTTTGCAGTATTTAGAGGGCATTGTGCCTATTAACCCGCTGCACGGCCCGCCGGCTATTGCGGGTATTCGCGCCTGCATGGCCCAAATGCCGGGCAAGCTGCAGGTTGGCGTGTTTGATACCGGGTTTTACGGCGATATTCCCGATTACCGCTACATTTATCCCCTGCCGTTAAAGTATTACACCGAGCAAAAAATTCGCCGCTACGGTTTTCACGGTACCTCC
>URRK01000025.1 GCA_900550315.1 uncultured Oscillospiraceae bacterium
CCCTCGCCGTAGCCGGGGTGCGCCACCACGCACGGCCGACCCGCGGCCGCCATTGCCGGCTGGCGTTTGGCCGCGGTTTGCTCTACTACAATTTGCCGGGCCTCCTCCAGCCGAATACTAAGCTCGTACCCCCGCACGCTCAGTTCAATAGGGTCCCCCATTGGAGCAAATTTTTCTACCGTTACGGTGGTGCCCTGAATCAGTCCCATATCTAAAAAATGCTGCCGCAACGCGCCGCTGCCCCCAACCGAAAGCACCGTAGCGCTTTGCCCGGCTTTAAGTTCACTCAGTGTTTGCAAAAAAAATCACCGTTACCTTTTATTTAAAATGCTCTTACTATTATATAATGTGCGGCGCCGCTTGTAAAGAACCGCGGCCAAATTTTTTTAAACCGCCCCTAAATTTTGACAAACTTTGAACCCCCCGTTTGGTACAATTATTTTACAAAGGGCAGCACCAGCAGCCGCCAAAGGGGGGAACATTGGTTGTGCGTGTACATTGATGTTTTAATTTTTGTAAATATGTTTGTTAATTTTTTTATTTTGCGGCTCTCGGCTGTTTTGTGCCGGGAAAAACCCCGCGCCTGGCGCATTTTGCTGGCCTCCTTTGTTGGGGCGCTGTTCTCCCTTTACATTTTACTGCCAATGGGCGACCTTTTTACCCAATCCGCCGTAAAGCTGGTAACCGGCGCCGTTGTGGTAACTTTGGCTTTTCCCTTTGCGGGGATAAAGGCGTTTTTGCGGCGGGTTGCCGTGTTTTTTGCGGCCAGCCTTTTGTACGCCGGGTTTATGCTGGCCGTTTGGTACCTGCTAAAGCCCGGCGGCATGGCGGTAAACAACGGCGGGGTTTACTTTAATGTTTCGCCCCTGCTGCTAATTACGGTTACCCTTGTTACCTACGCGGTTTTAACGCTGCTGCGGCGGGCGGCTCAAAGGCGGCTGCCGCAAGTTAGCTCCTGCCGGCTTTGGATTACCGTAAAGGGCAAAACGGTTTTGGCCAACGCGGTGGTAGATACCGGCAACAGCTTAACCGACTGCACCGACAACGCCCCGGTGTTAATCCTTTCGGGTTCTACTGCAGGCCGGCTTCTGGGTTTTGTGCCAAGCGCCAACGATTTTACCAAAGCGGCCGAACTGCCGGGCTTTCGGCTGGTGCCGTTTTCTACCGTTGGGGGCAGTGGAATGCTGGTTGGCTTTAAGCCCGAGCGGGTTGAGACTGAATTGGCGGGGCAGCGCTACACCCTGCCGGGCGCCACCGCGGTAAGCTTAAAAAATTTAGGCGGCGAATACACCGCGGTAATTGGGCCGGACCTACCCTGGGAGCCGGTAAGGTTAAAAGTGGCGGCCGGCCAAAAAACCGAGAGACCTTAAAACAACCCCAAAAGTCTTAACCCAAAAATTTAACCTAAAAGCCACAATAACAAACCCTAAAGCCGCAACCACGAATGGCCTTTTTGCATAATTGGTCTGGGGCAGCCAAAACAGCCGCCGGGCACCGCCCCAAAGGGCCAATTTAAAGCCCCATTTTTAAACCAAATTTTAATTTTTAAGGTACGGCGGGCATTTTTGCCGCCCGAATTTAAGGAGAATTGCAATGAAACTAAAAAAGCGCTTAAAAAAATGGCTGCGCGGCCTGCGTGCCGCATTGCACCGCCGCGTTGCCGTGCACTACATAAACGGGCCGGATGTTTTACCCGCGCCGCTGACCGCTGAGGAGGAAGCACGGCTGTTTGCCCGGCTGCCGGTTGACACCGAGGCAGTTCGTCAGGAGCTGATTACCCACAACCTGCGCCTGGTGGTTTACATTGCTAAAAAATTTGAGGCGGCCGGCGCCGGCATTGAAGATATGATCTCGATTGGTACCATTGGCTTGATTAAAGCCGTAAACACCTTTCACCCGGAAAAGGGCATTAAGCTGGCTACCTATGCCTCCCGCTGCATTGAGAACGAAATTTTAATGTACCTGAGAAAAACAGCCAATTTAAAAACCGAAATTTCGTTAGACGAGCCGCTGAATGTAGATTGGGACGGCAACGAACTGCTGCTTTCGGATATTTTAGGCACCGAAGGGGACGAGATCTCCCGCGGGGTGGAAACCGAGGACGAACACAAGCTGCTAAAGCAGCTGGTAACCACCCTGCCCCCGCGTGAACGCCAGATTATGGAAATGCGGTTTGGCCTGTTTGGCTACCAGGAATACACCCAAAAGCAAATTGCCGATTGTCTTGGCATTTCGCAATCCTACATCTCACGGTTAGAAAAGCGGATTATTGACAAGCTGAAAAAGTCGTTAGAAAAAGTAGTAATGCCGTAGCGCCCCTTGCTGCACGGCTTTTCGCATTAAATGCCGCTTGTACATTAAACTTGTTAAAGCAAAAATTACTGTTATTTCCTTTTTTAAATTTTGGCTTTCGGCCATTTAAATTTTGCAAAAAAACAGAGCCCCGCCGGGTTTAAAAGGCGCCTTAAAAGGTTTGGCAGGCCGGTTTAACCGCCCATTGCCAAAACGCTTTTAGGGTGCCTAACTTTTTAGGCAGTGGCTCTGTTTTAAATTTTCCCTTTAAAATCGGTGTTCGGCCGGGGCTATGATCAACCCGGCCGCGGGGCAAAGGGTTAGTCCAGCATAAAGCGCAGCGCCTCTAACAACTGGGCGCAAAACGCAGCCAGCTCCTGCACCGGCTCTTCGCAAGCTTCAAATTCTGTTAAATCAATATTCAAAGTATCTAACGGCGTTAACATTCCAAAAGCCTCCTGTAAAGAATTTGCAATCGCAGCAGCGTTGCAGGCCCCTCGCCGCTTAGCTGCAGAGCAAGCTCCTGCACCGGGGTGCTGTTTAAAGGAAACTGCAAAAATTGGCGGCCCCGAACGGTGCGGTACGCCCCGCAACCGTTTTCGCCCGGCTGCCGGGCCGTAATTTTGCAGCCCGAGCCGCTTTCCAGCAGCAGGCGCGCACCAACCGGAACTACCCGGCTACCAAGCATTTGCCCGGTAATGCAGCCGGTTCGCAGCTGCCAGCTTACGGGCAGGCTGCCGCCCCCGGCGTAAACAACACCGTTAGAAAGCAGGTAGAGTGTGTTGTTTAGCGAAAAAATTTCGCTAATTCCGTCGGCGTCCTCTGTCCACCACTTGCCCTCGGCGGAAGAATATATATAAAGGCGGTTTTTTCCTAAAAAATAGCAAAGCCCCCCGCAGGCAACCGCCCTTTTCGCCTGCGGATTGGCAAGAATACCGGCCGAAACGGCCCGGCAGTTGCCGGAGCGGTATTTTACAATTTGCGGCCCGGTGCAGTAAAAAAACTGCTTTTCCTGCCCGCAAAGCGAGCGGGAAAATTCAGCCGAAACGCCACTGCTGTTAATGGCGGCCGCCTGGTAGTTCAGCGCGTTGCTTCCGTAAAGCCGAAACGCGCCCTCGGCCGTAAAAATGTAAACCTCGCCGCCGCTTAAAAACAGCGCTGCAAAATTGCCCGCACCGGCCACCGTTAGCTTGCAGCCGTCGGTGGCAAGCTGGGGCTGCAGCATGTAACGCGCCGGGTTGCGGTGTGCTGAAAGCCAAACGGCATGATTTTCGTTATCGGCCAAAATGCAGCGCTCGTCGTTCATTACGGCAAAATCGGCCTGCGGCATTAAGCTTTGCACCGAAAACCCCTGGCCGGAAAAGCTGTACAAGGTGTTAAAGCTTTCGGTAAAGGTCAATGTGTCATCCTCCACCGTTTGCAGGGTGTATTGCCCGCCCAGCGCGTTGCTGCCGGTGCCCTTTAAGCCAACAACCTGCCCGGGGCTAAAGTAGTTTTTAAAAGAATCCTCAAACTTTTTGGTGCCAACCGGCTGCTGCAGCGTTAGCGTGTTTTCAAACAGGCTGTAGCTGCAGTTGGGGTTCCCGTAATATATTGTTTGAATGGGGTGGCAATAAGGCGTTTGCAAGGTAGCGGTTGCCCCGGCCGGAATGTTATTGTAATTCGGCACGGCCGGCGAAAGGGTTATTTGCACCCCTTGGTAGGTGGTAACGCCGTTTTGCACCGAATAAACCTGCTCCCTTTTTAGCACCGTGTGCTCGGTATTGCTAAACGAAAAGCGCAGCGTGGCGTATTGGGTTAATAAATCGGCGTCGGCACAGGCAAGAGCCTCGCCCTCGGTTGGCACCTTGTAAAACAGCGTTGTGCTGCCGGTAAAGGGGAATTTTTGCGCCACGGTATTGGCCGCGGCAAAGGGCAGCGTTTGGCTGTTTTCGTGAATCGTAATATTATCGGGAAAAATGTACAGCTGCTGCCCGTAGTGAATCACGCTGCGGTTTTTACCGCTGCAGCCCGGCAGCAGGGCAATCTCCTGCCCGGTAAAGGCCAGCTCGCCGTTTTGCTGCGTTACGGTACGCAGGGTGTTGCCGTAACGGTAGTAAAGCTTACCGGCCGCGGGAATAATTTCATCCGGCTCGGCAGTTAAAACCTGCACCGGCTGCCGAGCACTGCGCGTAGTACAGGAGCCCGAAAAGCTTAAATTCACCGCGTTTTGGACGGTACATTTTCCGTTTTTTGGCGCCTGCATTCCCTCGCTCAGCAAAACCTCGGTACAGCAAAGGTCGGCGCTTTTATTGGTTTGTTGCATACAATCAGCTCCAGTAATTCAGGCTTATTTTGGGCGGCCGCTTTTGCTTGCGGCAGCGGGCGGCAACCTGGCCTAACCGCTGCTGCGCCGCTTGCAGCGCGGTGTTGTAGGCCGGGCCCTCACCCCTACTTAAATGCTCCTGAGCCAAGGCGTATTCGGCGTACAACTCTAAATCGTCGGCCCCTAACAGCAGTTTGCGCTCGGCAGCGGCCGGCAGGGTGTAATCCTGCTCGGCCAAAGGCGCTGCGGTGCCAAAAACCTCCCGGCAAAGGCGGGCCTCTAAATCGGCCACGCTGCTGCAAATTAAAGCGTCGTTTTGCAGGCCGCGCCCATGTAAAATTTGTAAAAGTTCTTTCAGCTTCATTTCTGCGCTCCTGTTGTGGCGGCGAAAAAATTTCGCCGCCGCTTATTGTTGGTTAAATTAGTTGGAATATTCGTCGGCAAAGGTAGAGCAGGATTCTATACGGATCATGTAGCTTTCTACCAAACGCTCGGCGGTTTTGGTTGCCTTCCAACCGGCGGAGGCGCGCTGATTTAACGGGTCGGCGGTACCGGCCGAGCCCAGCTGCTTAATAATATGCTCCAGGCCGCCGTTTTCTAACTCGGTTACGCCGTAGGCGTTTGCGCCCAGCACCAGGGTAGAATAAACCGAAACGCCATCCTGCCCGCCTTCACCGGGGTAAATTACCGCGTTGGCCTCGCAGGTTACGGCCCGGTCTAAGGTAATTGCGGCGCTGCCGGCAGCCCCGGCGGTGCAGCCCTCTACCGTGTAAAGGGCACCGCCCAGTAAAACCTTGCGGCCCTTTAAGGCTGCGGCCTCCTCGTTCGAAACAGCCTGCGCTACCGTAACGGCCGTTGCGGCTGAAACAGCGGTTTTAACCGTTAGGTTCCGGGCGGCAGCGGTCAGGTCCTCACCGCGCCAAATTTTGGCCTCGTTGGTTTCTACAAAACGCACATTGCCGATTTTACCAATTTCGCCGTTAAAAAGGTGATCCGGCGCGGCGTACTTGTGGGCCTCCATCCACTCGCTGCTGCGCATTAAGTCATACGCAACATAGGGGTGAATAATGGCAACATAGCTGCCGTCAATGGTTTTGGCTAAGTTGTTTTTCAGCTTGGCCGCCGCGCGCAAAATTAAATCTACGCTAAGCTTGGCGTTGGTAGTAAGCGAGCTGCGCGCCGTAACCGGGGTGGTACCGCTTTCGGTTACAATAGGGGCGTACATTACATTGGTGCCGCCGTTTAAAACCTCGCGGGTCACAGTGTCTAAGGTGCGGCCGGCCTGGTCGCCCAAAATTTCGGTGGCCTGCACCATGTTGTTGTCCAGCTCGGTCAGCTTAATCATATCCGGAATACCAACCCAGCCGCCGTACTGCGAAACGGTAGAACTAACGGTAGAAACCTTTAGCTCCTGCCCGTTGGGGGTTACGCCCTCGGACAAGGGCTTGGTTGCCTTTGGCAGCGGGGAGTATTTTCTAAACTCAATGGTCTTGCCATTGCCGGCCGGAATGGGGTGCTTTTGGCCAAACTGGTCGTGCACCAGGTTTTCGTTGGCGTTATCCCGCAAATAATCTTTATAATAGGTTCGCATATCGCTGGAAAGGGTTTTTTCATTTTCTGGCATAAAAATTCTCCTTTAATTTTGCTTTATTTGTTTTAGAGTTTATTAAGCTTTGCGCTTGTTAAAAGCCGATTTTTTCGCCCATTAGGGCCTTTTGGGCCAAGGCCCGGCGCTGTGCCGGGCTAAGCCCCGAAACGCTGGGCTTGGCAGCCACGCCAACCGTCGCGTGCAGCCCGTTTTCGGTGGGCCGCTCGGCGCGGGGGGCCGGCTGCGCGGCCGGTTTTGGTACGGCGCAGTTTTGGGCCGGATCTTGCATAATCTGTTCTAAATACGCTGCCGCGGCGGCAACCTGCGGGGCAACCCCGTTTTGTATTAGCAGATCCGCCAGCTCCCCGCCCGGTTTGGCCGGGGCAGCCGCTGCTGTACCTTGGCTTTTGGGGGCTTCGGCCTTTGGTTTGGCCGGCTCCCCCTTTAGCTGTTGCTGCAGCTGCTCGTTTTGCTGCTGCAGCTGCTTCATTTCTTTAAATCGCCCGTCAATTATTTTTTGCACCCGCTCGGCAAAGGCCTCTTTAAACCTTCCCTGAATCAGGCTTTCAAAATCCGCACGGTCGGCGTCACCGTTTTGCGGCGGTTGCGATTGCTTGGCTGCTGTACGCCCGCTCTTTTCTAATTGGTTTTCCGGGGTGGTCAGCACGCTCTTTTCCTCCGCCGCAGGTAATTGCGGTTTACTATTTTCCATTTTGGCGCCTCCTTTGAAAAATTCATCGTCTGTTCCGAAGGGTCAACGCCCGTGAGCTCCCGGGTGTAGCAGTATTATAATACGGCGGCAAATAAACTTCCCCCCACCATTTTGCAGCAAAACAAAAAACACTCAAAACGGCCTAAAACCGCGCGGTTTTTTCGCTTTTTGGGTTGAACCTGTAACGCCGGCTAAAACCGGCGCTACAAGCGCACTTACAAACACCGGTGCGCCTTTTAAAAAGTTGGCCTGCTTTTTTTGGGTTGGTAAAACACCCCCCCGCGACCAAAGCCGGGGCACCCACTAAGCCCCCAAAAGTTTGTGCAAAAGGGCCAATTTGCCCAAAAATAAGACACGCGGCAAAATCTGCCCGTTTCTATTTTTCGGCAGGGCAGATATAATACATTAGGATTAAATTTTAAAGGAGGAATTGTAATGCGTCATACCGCCCCAATGAAAACGGCAAAAATAGGCTGCATGGTGGTTTCGGCTTTGCTTTGTTTGGCCGGGCTCATGTTTATTTGCTACCCGTCGTTTTCGGTTCGCTTTATTGGCACCCTGTGCGGCATTATTTGCATTGCCTTTGGCGCGTTTAAGCTGGTTGGCTACTTCTCGCGCGATTTGTACCGCTTAGCCTTTCAGTACGACTTAGCGTTTGGCCTGCTTTTAATTGCGCTGGGCATAGTGCTGCTTACACGCCCCTCCGGCCTGCTGTGGCTGGTGTGCATAGTGTTGGGCATTTCGGTTTTAACCGACGGCCTATTTAAAATTCAAATAGCCGTAGACGCCAAAAGCTTTGGCCTTAGCACCTGGTGGTTAATTTTAGCTGTTGCTGTTTTGGCCGTTGTTGCCGGATTGCTTGTAGTGCTTCGACCAACCGAAAGCAGCCGCCTGCTTACCGTTTTGCTGGGTCTTAATTTGCTGATAGAAGGCATTTTAAACCTTAGCACCATGCTTACCGCGGTAAAAATTATTCGGCACCAACAGCCCGATGTGGTTGAGGTGCACATTCACGAAGAAGGAGAGAAATAATCAGCCATGCGTTTTTCTAAAGCGGTTGTAAAATTCCGTATTCCAATTATCATTTTGGCTTTAATTTTGGCTGTGCCCTCGGTTTTAGGGATGATAGGGACCCGCATTAACTACGATATGCTGGACTATTTGCCTGACACCATGGACACCGTAGTAGGCCAACAAAAGCTGTTAGATGACTTTGGCAAGGGCGCGTTTTCCTTTATTATTGTAGAGGATATGCCGGACAAGGATGTAAGCGCCTTAAAGCAAAAAATTGAAAAGGTGGACCATGTTGAAACGGTTTTGTGGTACGATTCGCTGGTAGATATTTCGGTGCCGAAAGAGCTGCTGCCTGAAAAAATTTACAACGAATTCAACACCAAAAACGCCACCATGCTGGCCGTTTTCTTTAACACCTCCACCTCGGCAGATATTACCATGGACGCCGTGCGGGAGATCCGCTCTATTGCCGGCAAACAGTGCTTTGTTAGCGGGATGTCGGCCCTGGTTACCGATTTAAAAGACCTTTGCGAAAAAGAGGAACCCATTTACGTTGCCATTGCCGTTGTTCTGGCCGCCGTTGCCATGGTGGTGTTCTTAGACGGCTGGCTGGTTCCGTTTGTGTTTTTGGCCAGCATTGGTTTAATGATTTTGCTGAACCTTGGCACCAACTACTTCTTTGGCGAGGTTTCGTACATTACCAAAGCGCTTTCGGCCGTTTTGCAGTTGGCCGTTACCATGGACTATTCTATTTTCCTGTGGCACAGCTACAATGAAGAGCGCGAGCATTTTGATGACCACAAAAAGGCCATGGAGGTTGCCATTAGCAAGACCCTGACCTCGGTAGTGGGCAGCTCGCTTACAACGGTTGCCGGCTTTGCAGCTTTGTGTTTTATGACCTTTACCTTAGGGCGCGATTTAGGCATTGTAATGGCCAAGGGCGTTATTTTAGGCGTTATTGGCTGCGTTACCGTGCTGCCCTCTATGATTTTGGTATTAGATAAACCCCTGCACGCCACCCGCCACCGCCCGCTGCTGCCGGATATGAACGGCTTAGCCCGCGGCGTGGTAAAAATTTTCCCGGTGTTTTTAATCATCTTTGCCTTGTTAATCGTCCCCTCCCTTTACGGGTACCAAAAAACCAACGACGAGGTTTATTACGACATGGGACAGTGCCTGCCGGAGGATATGGAGTATGTTATTGCAAACTCCAAACTGTCGGAGGACTTTAACATAGCCTCTACCCACATGATTTTAATTGACGCCAAAACCGACCCCAAGCAGGTGCGCAATATGTGCAGCGAAATGGAAAAGGTAGACGGCGTAAAGTATGTGCTGGGGCTGGAATCGGTTATTGGCTCCCGCGTGCCGGAGGAGGTTTTGCCCGAGCGCTTAACAAAGGTGCTGAAAAGTGATAATTTAGAGCTGCTGCTGGTAAACTCCTCTTACAAAGTAGCAAGCGACAAGGTAAACGCCCAAATTAACGAGCTGAACACCATTTTGAAAAAGTACGACCAAAACGGTATGCTAATTGGCGAGGCCCCCTGCATGAAGGATATGATTGAAACCACCAATCACGACTTCCAGGTTGTAAACGCCGTTTCAATTGTTGCCATTTTTGTCATCATTCTGCTGGTAGAACGCAGCATCTCTTTACCGTTTATTTTAATTGCGGTTATTGAGCTGGCCATTTTCATTAACCTGGGTCTGCCGCATTACCTTGGGCAGTCGCTGCCGTTTATTGCCCCTATTTGCATTAGTACCATTCAGCTGGGCGCCACGGTAGACTACGCAATTTTAATGACAACCCGTTACAAAGCCGAGCGCATTGCCTTAAAGCCCAAAGCCCAGGCGGTACAAATTGCGCTGGCCACCTCAATCCCCTCTATTATTGTTAGCGGCATGGGGCTGTTTGCAGCAACCTTTGGCGTAGCAATATATTCGGATATTGACATTATTAGCTCTATGTGTATGTTAATGGCTCGCGGCGCAATTATTAGTATGCTGCTGGTTATCTTTATTCTGCCGGCGCTGCTCATGCTGTGCGACCGCCTGATTTGCGCCACCACGCTTGGTATGCGCCACCTTAAAAAGCAAAAGAATTTGGAGGTTTGAAGTTTATGAAAAAATTTATTCAAAAACCTATTGCCGTAGCGCTTTCGGCCGCCTTGCTTGTTAGCAGCCTGGGCGCGGGTGCTTATGCCCTAAACCAAAAGCCAACCGAAACCGCCAAAACCGAAACCGCTTCGGCCAACCCCTCCTCCAGCAGCAAGGACGAGGCCGTTTACAAGGACGAAACGGTTTATGTGCTGGCCGGAGCCGACGGAACGGTAGAAAAAATTATTGTAAGCGATTGGATTAAAAATGCCCTTGGTGCCGCTACCTTAACCGACGCCGGCAATTTAAAGGATGTTGAAAATGTTAAGGGCGACGAAAGCTACACCCTAAACCAAAACAATATGCGCGTTTGGGACGCAAAGGGCAACGACATTTACTGCAAAGGCACCGTCGAGCAGGCCCTGCCGGTAAACCTAAAGGTTACCTACAAGCTAAACGGCAAAACCGTTTCGCCCACCGAGCTGGTTGGCAAAAGCGGCCATGTTACCCTACGGTATGAGTACCAGAACAACCAGTACGAAACCGTTAGCATTGACGGCAAAAAAGAAAAAATCTATGTTCCGTTTGGAATGCTCACCGGCGCACTGTTAGATAACAGCGTGTTTAAAAATGTAACCGTTACCAACGGTAAGCTGTTAAACGACGGCGACCGCACCGCCGTGGTAGGCTTTGCCCTTCCCGGCCTGCAGGAAAGCCTGTCGTTGGATTCCGACAAGTTTGAAATTCCCAGCTACTTTGAAATTAGCGCCGATGTTCAGGGCTTTACGCTGAACGAAACGGTTACCATTGCCACCAACGGCATTTTTAATGAAATTGATACTTCTAAGTTCAATTCGGTTAGCGACCTTACCGCCGGGCTGGACAAATTAAACAGCGCCATGACCCAGCTGGTAAACGGCTCTAACGCCTTGTACGGCGGGCTAACTACCCTGCTGGAAAAATCCGGCCAATTGGTACAGGGAATTGACGCCCTTGCCGCCGGCGCCGGCAAGCTAAAATCCGGTACCGAGCAGCTCTCCAGCGGATTAAACGAGTTAACGGCCAACAATTCTACCCTGCAGGCAGGTACTGCCGAGCTGGTTGCCAGCGTTTACAGCACCGCCAACAGCCAGCTAAAGCAAAGCCTGGCGCAGTACGCCGCCTACGGCGTTACCGCCCCAACCCTAACCGCTAAAAATTACGCCACCGAGCTGGATAAACTGGTTAAACAGCTTTCGGCCATTTTCTCGGAGGAAAATATTACTGCGCAGGTACGCGCCGGGGTGTTAAAACAGGTTTTAGCTACCGTCGGCATAGACCAAAACACTTATAACAACCTGCCCGCTGCCAACAAAGCCGCTATTGACGCGCAGGTTACCGCCGCCATGCAGGGCGCCAAGGCGCAGGCCCAGCTAAAGGCCGCTAAGGAGCAGGCCGCTGCCGGCTTAAAGCAAATTACCGACCTAAAAGCCCAGCTGGAAAAGGTTAATAAATACCAGGCCGGCGTAAACAATTACACCAACGGCGTTGCTTCGGCCGCCAGCGGCGCTACCGAGCTAAAGGCCGGCACCGCCGAGCTTTACAACGGCATTTTAACCTTAAAGAACGGCGCCCCCGCTTTGGTAAACGGTGTAACCGAGTTAAAATCCGGCTCGTTAAAGCTAAGCACCGGCATTAAACAGTTTAACGCCCAGGGCGTGCAAAAGCTAAGCGACGCCGTAAACGGCGACTTGGGCGGCCTGGTTACCCGCTTAAAGGCCGTGGTAGATGTTTCTAAAAACTACCGCTCCTTCTCCGGCATTACCAACGAAATGGACGGTCAGGTTAAATTTGTTTACCGCACCGCCGCGGTAGATTCCGCAAAATAGGCTTTCCCCCACTTCTTTCCCCGCTAAGGCTTTGCCTTGGCGGGGCTTTTTTGTTTTGGGGCTTTATTGCCCTTTTGGGTGCTTGGGTAAGCCCGTCAAGGGGTAAACGCCGCACGGCTGCGCCCCTTTATGCCCGCAGCAAGGCGCAAAATTACCCGTAAGGCGTTAGCCCAGCGGGCAAGTGCTTTGCCGCTCTAAAATAAACCGCCCTTACCCCTGCCACCTTTGCAATTTTACCTTAAAAGCTTAAAATTCAAAATAATACCAATTTGTAATTGATATTTTTGGTTAAAGCCTTTATAATATAAAGTGTATTAAAGTACATTTACGGCGGTTGCTTTAAATGTTTTTTGGAGGTTTTTGTAAATGGACTGTCAGCAGTTTTTTGATTCGCTTGAAAATAAACGCATTGCCATGTGCGGCATTGGCATTAGCAACACCCCGCTTATTTTAAACTTTTTAAAGCGCGGGGCGCGCGTTTTAGCCTGCGACCGCAGGGAGCGCGCCGCCATTGGCGAGCTGGCCGACCGCTTAGAGCAGGCCGGCGCCGAGCTGCGTTTAGGGGAGGATTATTTAAAAAATTTAGAGGTGGATGTTATTTTTCGCACCCCGGGAATGAACTTTAACATGCCCGAGCTTTGCGAAGCCCGCCGCAACGGCATTGCCGTTACCTCGGAAATGGAAGTGTTTTTTGACCTTTGCCCCGCAACCATTTTTGCCGTAACCGGGTCGGACGGTAAAACCACTACCACCACCTTAATTGCCAAAATGCTGGAAAAGGCCGGCCGCACCGTTCATGTAGGGGGCAACATTGGCCGCCCGCTGCTGCCCGAAATTGAATCTATTAAGCCGGAGGACTGCGTAGTGGTAGAGCTTTCCTCCTTCCAGCTGATCTCCATGCGCAAAAGCCCGGATATTGCCGTAATTACCAATGTGGCGCCCAACCATTTAGATGTGCATAAGGATATGGACGAATACATTAGCGCCAAAAAAAATATTATGCTGCACCAAAACGCCTTTTCCCGCACGGTGCTGAATCGGGATAATGCCATTACCCGAGACATGACAGGGCTTGTCCGAGGGGAGCTGCTGACGTTTTCCCGGCAGGAGGCCCCTCGTTTTGGCGCTTATCTGCGGCAGGACGGCATGCTGTGCATGCGCTGTCACGGTGCAGAAACCGAGATTTTGCCCATGGAGCAGATTCAGCTGCCCGGGCTGCATAACGTGGAAAACTTTCTGGCCGCATACAGCGCTGTATGGGG
>URRK01000026.1 GCA_900550315.1 uncultured Oscillospiraceae bacterium
TGTTATCTTCAAATTTATTAAGTAATATTTCTTCAATTTTTTAACATTTATAATTTTAAATTTCACTTAAGTATTTCAATTTTTGAAATTCTTGAATATTCTTTTCCGGCTCTATTCATCACCGAAAATTTAACGCTTTTATTTAATGCAATATCGGTATCAAATTTTCCTTCCTCATTAAGGCAGCTAAATGCAAACTCATTTAACGCTCTGCTTTTAATTGAAAGCATTGAGCAAAAAAGCTCGCCGTTGACTTCAATTCTAAACCAAAATATTTTTTTGATTTCATTATTTGGGGGTTCATTATCTTCGTATTCATTATATGAAAGCTCCCGTAAGACACCTTGGTATTCTCCTTCCTCTAAATATTTTATAAACCTTTGCGGCGTAAAGTTAACAACAGCCATAATTACGGCTCCTTTCTTAAATTTTGCCCGTTTAAGGGCTTATATTAAAAACAGGGAGTCCTGTTTTTTTACGAAAACAATTCCTGATTTAATTCAATGTCTATATCATCATCGTTAAAATCTTCAAGTTTTAACGGTGATGATGAGAAATCACCTTTTGTTTGAATGATTCTGCGTGGCTCAGTATTTTTAGGAGCCTCGACCTTTTCAGGCTCTGAATCATCAGGAATACGGAAGCCGTAGCAAACCTGTTTGTTCATTCCGGTGACAACAACCTTACGAATGGTTTTTCTATCACCTTCGCAAATTAAAATGTTGTCTTTCTTTAATTTTTCAAGAATTGCGTTATAATTTTGAATTTTATTTTTTAGGCACAATTCTTTGAAAATCGGTTTGGTAATATAATATTCTATAAATCCTTTTTCCTTTAATACCAACCCGTAGCCTTTGTTTTCGGTATATGTTTTATCAAAGGAATATCTGCTGTTACGCAGCATTACATCCTCCTGTATAATCTCCAACAAATGCTGTTCGGGCGTTTTTTCATCCCGTGTTTGTTTCTCTAAATTTGCGGCGTATGTTCTTAATGAATCAACATTTATGTTTAAACTTAACGCCTGTTTTATATATTCTGCCGTAAGTGTAATAACCGCAAATTTGCTGAAAATTCTTTTTGTAAGCTCCCCGCAGCCGTTTGATATTTTTAACAGCCTTGATATTTCTTCGGCGTATTCCTCTTGAATAACATCACGCTTTGTTAAAAGAAACAGGATAAACGGCTCACAGGCAACCGCATAATTTTCCTTTACGGTGCGCTTTATGTTGTCTGCCTGTTCGGCAGAGCTTGTTAAGGCGTCCTTCGGTTCAAACATTCTTGCCCTCACGCCATCCGGCGATCCGCTGTCTAATAGTTGAAATTCAGCCGAGCTTAAAATTACCGATGAATATTTTTTAACCTCGCGTTGCTTTGCTTCCGGACTCAATCGCATTTTACCGCGACCCGAACAAACAGAGTAAAAAAATTGCGATGGATTTTTAAGTAATGACATTCCGTATTCATCCAATGCAACCGTAAATCCTTGACAATTGCTGATGAATTCAAGAATAGACTGCTCCGTTCCGTTAAAGGATATCAGCGTTCCGCTATTCATATTGGGGTTTGAGAACGCCGAAACCGCAAGCATTTCGGCAGTAGTTTTACCTGTTGAGCTCTTGTTTGCAAGATTAAAGAAAATTGAGCCTAAATCGTTTTTAAAATTAAGCAGCTGTAATACGGGACTTGCAAAACCGCAGCATAAAACAAAAGTTAGGGGTACACTGTTTAATACATCATTTTTAACCATTGCTTTCCAAACATCAAGGCTGCCTTTCGGGGTTATTTTCAGCTCGCCGGAATATTGCATGGGTTCCGTTGTTCCAATTGCTTTGTAGCCTTTGAAATACGCGCCCTTGCTATCAAACCCAAGCCTTGAAAATGACAGCCTTAAAGGTGCCTGTGAATCTAATATTGCAAGATATTCAATTAGGGTTCCTACTCGGGTTTCTAAAAAACGAATACCATAATCACAAAGAGTTTTTGTTCCGGCTCTTGTAAAAATATCACTTGCAAAAATTCTCTCTGCAATACTTTTGCCGTCATAATAGCGCAACCGAACCTTTACGGTTTGCGTATCAATATCTTTAATTTTTTCGGTTATCTCAAGCCTCGTAGAAAATACCAACAGGGTATAACCATTATCGGATTTATTAAGCTTACCAATGAACTTATCGGTAGCAAGAAACCCGTTTTTGGATTGCCCCAAAAAATTGTTGTAAACATTTTCTGACAACGAATGATTTCCGAATTCGGTCATATAATTCTCCGGCGAATAAATATTAACGATTGACATAATTTTTTTACCATTCCTTTATTTTAAATTACATAAAACCAGTAGGCAAAAGAAAAAGACCGCCATAAAGATGACGGTCTAAAACAACACAAATAAGCCTA
This sequence comes from uncultured Oscillospiraceae bacterium, assembly GCA_900550315.1. Classification (GTDB taxonomy): domain Bacteria; phylum Bacillota; class Clostridia; order Oscillospirales; family Acutalibacteraceae; genus UMGS1279. The sequence goes on from URRK01000026.1 coordinate 2,398, forward strand.
CACAAGGGTTAGGCTAATAATACTCCACTATTTCAATACCAATTCAAAAAATCGGTATTTTGATACGGCGTGTGAAATATTATTTTGTGTTAGCGTTTCATTACCGCTAAGCCTTATGTAATCGCCGTATCTGCGTTAATCATACTCCCTCTTTTTCCTTTTGTCAATGTTTTTTTTGAAATTATTTTGAGCCTAAGTTACATTATTCAAGCCTAAAACAACGCCTTGTGACCCCACCTCTGGGCGCGTTAAAGGGCAACCCTTGTCACGGTGAAAAATTTAAAGGTGCAAAAAAAATTTTTAAAATTTTTTTATGAAACACGGAAATTACCGTTCAATCTTGTCTATCGGACAAAAATCGGATTCTTTTCAAGCTGAAAAGTATTGTTGAAAAAAGAAATTTCCCGATAATCCGAAAATCCGGAGCGTGTCGATAAATACACACTCCGGATTAAATTCATTGACTTTTTCAATTTATTCAAGCTTTGAAATTTTAAACTGATTAGCAAGAGGGGAAAGAGGATGACTGTACGGCAACCCGCGCCTGTCTATTAGGGTATATAGTTTATCTTTATACGGCTGCAATTTTTGCAGTATGACGCTTTTTTCCTCTTGAAACCCTGTACCGCGACCAAAGCACAGCAAAATAATATCGCATTTCTCACATTCCGTTAAAACCGTTTCTGTGTTTTGCTTATTCGATTTTTGATTATCCCCAAAGATTGAAGAAGTCAAATTTATTATTGAAATACTGCCGAAACCGTTCTTTACTGCACCGTTTCTGCACAGCATTGTAGTTTGGTCTAATATCAATTCATCGGCGCTGGATGGAAATGTCATTATAATTGCGGCAGATTTCTTTTCAGAATCCCATTCCATTTTGAGCAAATAGCGTTCATCACCCGATTTATTGAACACCGCAGTTGTTTTAATATTGCTTATTCTTTCTGTCAATTCCTTATTCATTTATCTTTCCTCCGTATAGTTATTAAAAAATTCGTTTCTTCCTATAATGTTCAGGCTTCTGTCATTGTCTACAACAACAGCCCCTATCATATAATCGTGTGAAAAATTATCTATCCATTCAAAATCCTCTCTTTTACTTGGCACGGTTATTCCGTACTTTTCTATACACATCCAATCTTTACTGTTCTCTAAAACAAGAATTGCGCCGATGGATGAAATATCACCATCGGCGCAAAAGCTGCTGTATTCTTTTAAGAAAAATTCAAGCAAATTCTTAATTTTTTCCTTAATTGTCTTGTTTTTAACTTTTTCAAGGTCGGATATTTTCGTTATGGTTATCATTTTAACACCGACCTTTTAGGCTTCTTACCCGTAGAGTAAATATACAGAGCAAGTATACTGCCCTCTAAAAGACTTTCAACACAAATTGTTGAAACTGTTAGTGCTATAATCATTATTTTTCCCTCTTTCTGTTGTTGGTTAGGCAAAGTATTGCCATTGTGCCGAAAAATCCAATTATAAAATATCTCATATTTTCACTTTCCTTGCATAAAAATAACCCATCGACAATAGCCGATGGGTTTAATGTTAATATGTGTAATACTTATCTATACGCGTTAAATCATTTGCTATATTATATCCTTTAGCAAAATTTACGGTTCCATTTTTGGCACCTGTTGATGGAATTCTGACAGTCCAAATGTGTGTTTGGTTAACATAGGCTTTTGTTATTCCGGAATTGTTAATTATTGCTGTCCCTATTGTTCGCACACTATCCGGAATGTTTAGTGATGAAGTTGTAGAGCAATTTGCAAACGCATAATCACCAATAATATTAAGTTGATTATTTAATGTGATGGTCGTTATTGAATTACATCCGAAAAATGCATAATTGTTTATCTTTGCAGTATTTTCCGGAATAACAAGTTCGTTTAAAAGCTCACCGTTTAAATACAATGCCGCTCCCGAATTACAAGGATTTGACAAAGAACTTTCAAATTCTATATTTAACCAATCAGTTATATTACCATTATAATTGACTGTATCAATTGATGGACAATTTGAAAATGCATCCTTTGAAATGATTTTCAAATTCTTGGGAATGGTAATTGACTTTAGGTTTGTAGAATTTTGAAAAGCATTTTCTAAAATCTCGGTTACTTGTTTACCATTATGTGTTTCCGGTATTACAATGTTTTCAAGATATTTTGTCTTACCGGCAGCAACACCGAATGTGCCATCAGGGAGAGGGTAGAAATCTAAACCATCACTACCGGTTGTATCATCAATGACTTTTCCAGCATTTTCTGTTGTATTATCGGTATATGTTATTATCAATTCACCGTTCACAATTTCGGTTTTAACAATTCCTCTGCCGTCTTTACCGTCCTTTCCGTTTAAACCGTTTGTACCGTCTTTTCCGCTAATATTGCCTAAATTATTAACCGTTCCATCAGTAAGTGTTATTGTAAGATTTCCGTCTACAAGAGAAACGGTGTCAATGCCCTTGCCATCACTCCCGTTTAAGCCTGTAACCCTTCCTGCGTTTAATTCGGAATTATCTGAAAGGGTTATCATTAATTCACCAACTGCGTTTATTCTCGCGGATTTAATACTGTTTCCTTTTTCACCCTTTATGTTTCCAAGCTCGACGGTTGTGTTGTTTGTTAACACTATTGAAAGATTGCCGTCAGTTGAGAGCGTTACGGTTTTTATGCCAACTCCATCCGCGCCGTCTTTACCGTTCTTACCGTTTTCACCATCCTTGCCTTTTATGTTGCCAAGGTTTATTTCCGAATTATCAGAAAGAACCAAAACAAGCTCATTTGAAGAATTGATATTTACCGACCTTATACCCACACCGTCGGAGCCGTCTTTACCATCCTTTCCGTTTAGACCGTCCTGTCCGTTAAGTCCATCCTTACCGTCAGTTCCGTTTAATCCATTGGTTCCGTCTTTACCGTCGATTCCATCACGACCGTTAACGCCATCTTTACCATCCTTACCATCGGCACCGACTATTTTGCCTACTGTCTTAACTGAATTGTCCGAGTATGTAATTACAAGATTACCGTTCGTATCTATTTCTGTTTTTGAAATACCGATACCATTTGCACCATCTTTGCCATCTTTTCCGTCATTACCATCTTTACCGTTAGTACCGTTTTTGCCGATAATCGAGCCGAGATTTACAGATGTGTCATCAGAATAGGTTATAATCAATTCACCGTTCGGGGCAATTTCAGTCCGTGAAATTCCAACGCCGTCCGTTCCGTTTATGCCATCCTTACCATTAGTTCCGTCTTTGCCGTTAACACCATCACGACCGTTAATACCGTCTTTGCCATTTGTGCCATCTTTACCATCTTTTCCGTCTGCACCGACGATTTTACCGATTGACTTAACTGAATTATCAGAATATGTAATTACAAGATTACCGTTTGTATCAATTTCGGTTTTTGTAATGCCTATACCATCGCTACCGTTTGTTCCGTTAGTACCGTCCTTTCCTACAATCACACCGAGATTTGCAAAGGTATTGTCCGAGTAATTTACTATAAGTTCACCCTTGCTGTTGATTTCTGTTCTTGAAATACCGATACCATTTATACCGTCTTTGCCATCCTTTCCGTCGGCACCCTTAATATTTCCAAGATTTAAAACAGTATTATCGGTTAGCGTTATAACAAGGTTGTCATTGTTTATAGCAATTCCGCTTATTCCTATTCCGTCGGAACCATCCTTACCATTTGTGCCGTCCTTACCATTAGAGCCATCTTTACCGTCTGTTCCGTTTCTGCCAACAATTTTTCCAAGATTATCAGTTCTATTGTTAGAATATGTAACTATCAATTCACCGCTATTGTTAATTTCGGACTTAATAATGCTCACTCCGTTTTCACCGTCTTTGCCGTCAGCACCATCTCTACCGTCCTTACCGTTCAAACCATCTTTACCGTTAGAACCGTCTTTTCCGGCTGCACCGATTATATTGCCGAGGTTAGCGGTTTGGTTATTGGAATATGAAAGCACAAGTTCCCCTAAAGAATTTATTTCAGCTTTAACTACACTAATACCGTCCGAGCCATCCCGACCATCTAAACCATTACTACCTATGATTTTACCGAGATTATCAGATGTGTTATCGGAATAGGTTACGACCAATTCGCCGTTATTGTTGATTTCCGATTTAATGATACTTACGCCGTTTTTACCATCTTTGCCATCAACGCCATTTGCGCCGTCTTTACCATTTGCGCCGTCGCGACCGTTTAAACCGTCTTTACCGTTAATGCCATCTTTTCCGTCTTTACCGGCAGCACCAATTACATTACCGAGCGTTACTGATTGACCGTTAGAATATGTTAAAATAAGTTCGCCCGATGAATTGATAGAGGAACCCGTTACACTTATACCGTCTTTTCCGTTCATTCCGACTACCTTGTCAAGATTTACGGTTTTACCATCAGAAAAATTGAGTATCAATTGACCTTTATCGTTTATATTTGCCGATGATATACTTATACCATCTTTTCCGTCAATTCCATCACGACCGTTCGAGACATTAGTTCCGTCCTTACCGTCAATTCCATTGCTGCCGTTTGTACCGTCAGCACCATCTTTACCGTTTAAGCCATTTAGTCCGTCAATTCCGTTTTTTCCGACTGCAACCCCAAGATTCAAAACAGAATTATCATCAAGCGTTATTAACAGTTCGCCGTTTTTTGAAAAAGATGCGCTTTTAATCCCGGAATTTTTTCCGTTAGATTTTGCTTGTAGTGATTCAGTCCATTCTTTTTCAGTTCCTTTAAATCCACTGTCAACCGCTATTTGATACGCTGATTTTCCTTTTAACGAATCAAGCCATTCCTGTACTGTTCCGGTGTATCCGTTTTCGACGGCTAACTCGTACGCAGAAAGACCATTTTTTACTGTTGTTGAAGTTGGTAACGCTTTGCTATTGCGGATATGTAAGTATCCTAACAAGAATAACAAAATTAGTAAAATTATACCGATGGATAATAATACCGTGTTAATCCTGCTATGCTTGCATCTATTGCTTTTGGTTTCGCTGTTCATTTAATTTCCTCCTCAAATTATTCCTGCTTTATCATTTATATTGCATTTTAAAAAACATCTTTGGTGTGTTTTGAAACGCCTTGGCTGTTTTGGCATATTATCTTATTGACCCAACGGGTTGAATAAGAGTATTTTTTTGAAATTTCAGCCGTGCTTTTCCCGTTGCTGTATTCCTTCATAATCTGCTTTGTTATGTATTCTTTAGAAAACAGCCTTTGAGGAAATGATACCTGCTGCCCCTTGTACGCCGAATAAATTTGCAATACATTTTCAAGACCGACAATGCTGCACAGCTCGGCATAAACACTTTGCAGCTGTTCGGGCTTTATTTCATCCATTTTAATTACCTCGTTCATTCCCAATTTACTCCTAATTATAATTTCTCGTATGGGAATATGCAAAAGAACAATTCCTTTTAAAATTCTTGCATTTTAAAAGTGTGACGGGCGCCCTATTTTGCGTACAGAAATACGCCGCACGCCGCAAAGCGTGCAGCGCGTATTTCGACAGTTTTAACTGTTACGCAAAATTTGGCGCTCGTCATTCCTGATGATTTCTAAAACAAAAATTCCACGACCCTTAAGCCGTGGAACCTATAATTTTAATATGTAATTTTGCAAATTCTCTATGAACCGATATTTTTATATACGGAAATGCTAATACATTTTCGGCACGGAAGCGAATATGGCAACAGTTAATGCCTTACCCCGTTTTTTAAAAGCAGGCTTGTCCGAATAATCAAAATCGTTTTCCGTACCGTATCGGCTTACTTTATCCCGCGTTTTTATTGTAGATATAGGAAACCCTAAAAACTGCGGTTTATAAATATTTCGGTTCATTTTTGAAACAGAGGTAGGAACCGAGGAATTGGCCCATTTAGAAATGGTTGGTGCATTGGTGTACCAATTAACGCGCAATCTAACCATTGAGGAAATTAAAAAATCGGGCTTTGACACCTATTTTGTAGACCACACAACCGGCATTTTCCCGGCTTCGGCCTCCGGCTACCCCTACTCAGCAGCGCAAATGCAATCCAAGGGCGACTTGTTAGCCGACCTGCACGAGGACTTGGCAGCAGAGCAAAAGGCCAGGGCAACCTACGACAACATTTTGCGGCTGTGCGACGACCCGGATGTGCGCGATGTGATTAAATTTTTACGCCAGCGCGAGGTTGTGCATTACCAACGCTTTGGCGAGGGGCTGCGGCTTGCAACCGACCGCCTGAACAGCAAAAACTTTTACGCCTTTAACCCGGAATTTGACCGGTAAACACACGGGCCCCCAATGCGGCTTTTGGCCGCACCGGGGGCCTACACGGCTTTTAACGGCAAAGCTGCCTGCAAGCCGCAGCCTTTTTGTTGTTTGCCAAATTATTTACCGCTGCAATGCAAGCAGTTTTTTGCAGCTTAGATTTATTTCAAGTGCACCCAACGGCGCGGTAATAAGAACGCCCAGCACACAACCGAAAGCACAATGCCCCGCAGGAAAGCGCGCCCCGCCGGCGGGTCTTTTGATTTTAAAGCTTGGCTAATAAATCGGCCTTTTTGGCGTTAAATTCCTCCTCGGAAAGAATGCCGGCCTCTTTTAATTTGTTCAGCTTTTCAAGCTGCGCAAGGGGGTCGTCGGCCGCCGGTGCGGCTTGCTGCACCACAACGGTGTTTTTATCTTTTTCCTTTATGCTGCGTCTACATTCGCGGTAAACCTTAACGGCCTTTTCGGCCTCGTAGGTGTAAAGGGTCTTTAGCGTTTCCTTGGCGCCGGCAACCGAAATTTCAAGGTCGCAAAGGCTTAAGGCGGCCGTTAACGCTAAATCTAACAGCCCGTTGGTGTTTTGCAGCGTTGCCATAGAGGTAACATCCTCGTAATAAAACTGCTTAACATTTTTGGTTAGCCCAAAGGCCTCGCGGTCTAACACCACCATTTGTTTGTCGGTGCAAACAACAAAGTCTTTCGCGGTTAACGAATCGCAGCCCCAGGCAAAATAAAGCAGCAGCTCATCCTCGTAAGCATATTCCCGAACAATGGCCAAAATTTTATCGCCGATTTTATTTTTAATCAGCGCGTCGATCTGCTCGTTGGTAATGGTAAAATCGCGGTTTTTAATGCGCGCAAAATAATCGGTAAACGCCTCAATATCCAGCTCAAACCCGTACTTGGTGTTTAACAGTTCCACACCGTTGCATTTAAAAATGTAGCTTTCGCTGCTATTTTCGTAGGTTAGGGTTTCAATTTTTTCAATAGGAACAGCGCCTATGCTAAAAAAGCCGCTTTCTTCATTGTAAGCTTTTTTAAAATAAAGCGCCTTGGTAGAAAGAAAAACCTTTTGCTGACCCTTGCCCAATATCATAAAAACCGGCGTTTCGCTTTCGGCGTTGTAATTGGCAAAATCCTTTTGCGCATACTTGTTCAATTTTTTATCCAGCGGATGATAAATTAATTTACTGGCGGAAACGCTGTGTGCCGGCAGGTAAAGCTTATCGTAATAATCGGCGGTAAAGGTTAAAAGCTCGCGGCTTTCAAAAGCAAATGCGCCGCCCCCGGCCGCTGCAATGCTTTGGGCGATCTCATTGGCTTTAGCGTCGGCCTTGGCCTGGTTTTCGGCCCGCAGGCGCTCCTTTTCAGCCTTGTCGCTATCCAGCTGCTGCTTTTTTTCGCTGTACTTAGTTTTGGCTGCCTCGGCAGCGTTTTTGGCGCTGCTTGCCGCGTTGGCTGCCGTTTCCTTAGCTTTTTTTAAAAAGTCGTTGAATGCCATTTTTCTGCTCCTCTTTTAATAAAATATTGCAATAATAATTAGCCCTAAAATTGCTACCACCGAAATAGAACTGCCAAAGTGCTCTCTAAAAGCGTCTTTTACAAAGTCCTCAAAAATCGGCTTTTCTTTGCCGTAGAACTGAATCAGGTCTATTGCCCCTATTACGGCTCCGGCAATTAAAATTGCAAACGGCAGTACCGTTAAATCAAAAATAAAGAAAAGCAGGTAGCTTACAACAGTACAAATAAGCGCAATTAAGCTCATTTAAAACACCTCCTTATTACCGTAAATTTTGCCCTTTTAGCCGGGCCGGCCGCGTGCTACGGGTTGTTGGGCTTAAAGCTAAGCCCGCCTTTGCCGGCCGGGCGCACAAAACAGTTTAACCGTTTAATTGGCCGGCGGAATATACACGCCGTCGGTAAAAAAGTAATTAGCCGGCAGCGTTATAACCGCGGCAGTGTAAGGGTTTACAATAAAGAACAATACTGATTCGTAATTTTCTACAATATCGGTTAAATACATATACTCGTTTGAAACCGAGCGCAGCCCTGTAACGGTTGGGTAATGGTTTTGAATGAGGGCCTCGTTTACCTTGTAAACGGCTGCCTCCTTAGAAATGGCTACCGTATCGGCCCGGGCGGCCGCCGAAATTTGGTTGTAATAGGGGTAAACCAACGCGTCAATGCCATTGCTAATGCGAATGCGCGAGGTTTTATTTACATAGTTTTCCTGTAAATATTGGAACGTAAAAGGATAACTACACCCGCTGGTGTTGGGGTACTTTTTTTGGAACATTGCCAAATAATTTTGCGCCAGCCAATATTCGCGCTTTTGAATTAGTTTTGGCACCTTTTCTTTTATCCCGGCCACCACGCTGGCGTTAAATTTTTGAATAGCCGCCTCCCTTTTTCCGGTGGCAAACAGGGTTTCAATCTCGCCTAAATCGTTTAAGTATTGGTAGGTGGTACTCCTGCTCGTACCACGAAGGCTTTTCGTTAGCCTCCTCCACGCCCGAATTTGCTGCGCTGCTTTCGGCCGTTGCCGGCTGCTGCAACGAGGCCGCCGCTTTTATTTGGTTGTACTTGCTTTCCGAAATCCGGGTTAGTTCGGTGCCGGAGCTGTTGTACACCTTGCCGGCCTTATTAATTTCTACCACAATTCGCGGGTAAGCATCCCGGTAAAAAATAAAGCTGAGCTTGGCCTTCGAGTCCTCCAGCAGTTCTAATTCGGTGTCAATAATCTCCCCCTCCCGCAGTACTTCGCCGGTGGTTTTGTTTTTTTCCTCGCAGCTTTTTTCGCCAATTTTAAGGTACGAATCGGCTGTTTCGTAATAGCCGCACGCTGCGGCAATGTAATCGTCCCGCGTTTTTTCTTTACAGCTGCAAAGCAGCAGCGGGGTTACAACCGCAATACAAAGCGCAAGGCAAACTTGTTTTTTCATTTTTACACCTCTTTATCAATATGCTCTTTTAAAATTTTTCGGATCCACTTTTCGGTGTAGCCGTATTTGGTAGCCAGCTGCCGAATGTTGTGCCCGTTGTATTCCTCAACAATTTGGCTTAAAATAAAATCACGACTAAACAGCTCAACCGGCAAAAACATGGTTGTTCCGCGGTATTTTGAGTGAATTTTAAGTACAGCCTCAATGCCAATTATGCTGGCCAGCTCGCTGTATGCGCCGTTTAAATATTCACCCCTTATTTTTGCCTTGTCAATTGTTGGCATTTTTTCACCTCGCATTTTTTCGCCCCTTTATAGTCATTATATCACTGCATTTTGGAACTGTATAGAGGCGCAACGCCCGGGAACTCTTTCTACTAAAATTCGCCAAATTCCGCCTGCTGCACAAGTGCTTTTCTTTTAAAAAAGTCACAAAAGGGCAAACACACAAAAAATACGCCGCCGGTGGTAGACTTTTAAAAAAATATATGTTACAATGGTTATAGTTACTAATTAAACTAAATTTTTTGGGGATGATTGCGTGAAAACCGTTACTTTTTGCAAAGAACCGGGGCGCCTGAACGACTTATTTTTTCTGTTTATTGTACATTACAACAAAGTTTACTGTCTAAACGAGTTTACAATTCCCACTAAAAATCCAGAGGACA
>URRK01000027.1 GCA_900550315.1 uncultured Oscillospiraceae bacterium
TGCTTGTAAGGCAGATGCTCTCCCAGCTGAGCTATGCTCCCACGACCTGACGCCTAGGCAATTGCTCTATCGGCGACGAAAACTATATTACCACACCTTAGGTTATTTGTCAACACTTTTTTTGAAAAAATTTTAAAAAAATTATTTTGGCCTGGTTTGGGGCCAAAAATGGGAAACAAACCGTTGGCAAACACGGCGTTTTGCAAATCTTTTTTTGGCCTGCTGTTTTTTTGGCTCTATTCGCCTTTGCAGGGCTAAAAGTATTGCACCGAGCGTAGCAGGCGCTATTGGCCAACTCTTTTGTTGCATTGCATACTGGTAATAGGTTATTATTTTTTTATTTGGCTTGTTACAGGTTGCGAAATTGATAGCAACCGTAATAGAGGTTTTTTAGATTTTTAGTTGCTCTGCACCGCCAAATTTAAAAAACGCAGAATTTTTACGAAAAATCTAAAAATTACAAAAAAAGACCTTGACAAACAATTGCCGATAAGGTATAATAATCTGCGTCGTCGGTTTGCTCCGGCAATGTTTGCTGCTATGGCTCAGGTGGTAGAGCACATCCTTGGTAAGGATGAGGTCACCAGTTCGAATCTGGTTAGCAGCTCCAAAAATCCCGTTCACGAATGTGGACGGGATTTTACTTTTTACTTCTTACCTCTTCACTCTTACCTCAAAATAAAATTCACACGGGATTTTTGGGAAGTAATAAGTAAGAAGTAATAGGTAATAAGTATTGCGGTTTCACCGCTTTTATGCTATAACGAACCCAAGGCGGTGATTGAATGAATAAAAATGATAAGGATTTTGAAAAAGAATATGATCCCTTAAAAGATGTTACTGAATTTCAAAACAACATGTTCAATCCAGGACACTATATTGGTACTGGCAGAGTACCACCTACAGTATCTGCACCGGGTAACGCAACACCGCTAGCCATTATGTGCTTTTTTGCAACTGCTTTATTTCTGGCGTTTGGTTTGTTTTTGTTGTTTTCTGATGTGAATATTACCTCAATGAGTTTGATAGAATCTGCCGTAGCAAATAAAATTATTGTTTTAATCATAATGATAGGATTATCATTGTTTTTCTTGCTTTTAGGTTTTGGGTATCTTAAAAAAGCAAAGAGATATTACAAAGGGAAAATCGCTTTGGAAAGTGAAGAAATAGTTGAATCGGGCGAAGATCATATTTGGCAACGGACTTGCCCGAAATGTGGCAATTCTCACGATATTGATTATCCAAAATGTCCAAAATGTAATTTTAATTATCTTGAATAGATAATTTGTATAAGATATGAAAAAATCCCTCGGTTTTTAAGTACATTTCATTCGTGTCATTAAGTTCAAAACTCTCAAAAAAGCACTTAAGCGTAAAGCTTAAGTGCTTTTTTTAGTTATTCGGTGTAAATCCCCTTAATAACACTAAAGAAATAAAGGCAAGTCTTGCAAATAAAGGCGGCCGTTATTTTTTGTTACATTCTAAAAATTTGTTGATCACAGCGGTAATAATTTCGTAATCTTGCCCCTTCAACTGCATACACTTTCGGGCCAACTCGCTAGCTTTATCTTGCTCTACGGTGCCAAGAAGAATGTAGTCGGTTGTTGAATTCAAAGCCCGGCATATTTTTATTAAATTTTCCGGCCGAACCGCTTTTTTCCGTTTTTAATGTTCGAAATGGTTTGAATACTTAAATCAACAATTTCGGCAAGCTGCTCCTGCGGCATACCAAGCATTTTGCGCCTTTGCGAATGCGGCTGCCAATCCCCTCCAACACTTCCTTGTTTGCCATTTTATCACCTCTTATGTAATTATGATACCAAAACAAAGTTGCTTTTATAATCAACCATAGTGTATATATTTATAAATTTAAACTGTTATAATATAATGTTTTTAAATTGAAGTGGCAGGCTTTGAAAGAGCAATTTTAAAAGGAGGGCAGCGGCGGTTTTAACGCTTTTAATTTGGATGGAGAAAAATAATGGACGCAAAAAAAGAGAAGAGCTACAGCAAAAGGAGGGGAAGCATAAAAGGTTACTGCGCTCCTTTCGCGTTTGGGAAAAATTACATTTATTCAGCGTTAGCGCGTTTTAGCCATTTGGCGACGGATTTTTAATTGCAATGTTAAAAATCGTTCTTCATTTAGTGCCGCGGGCTTTTATGTACACTGCAATTGTTTATCCCCTTGCGGCACTGGGGGTTTCCATAAATGGTTTGGTGGCCATAGCAATTTATGTAGTAATGTATCTGGTGTTGTTCATTGTTCGTTCTATGATTGAAAAAAATAAAAACAAGTAGCTTACGCAAATGCAGGAGCAATTCCGCGAGGAGCAAACAGCGTATTTTCGCGAAAAGGTAGTAGAAAAAGAGATTATTTGTACAAGCAGCAGTGATATGATTCGGTTTGAAGATGATCTGTCGGTTTCTGCCAACGGGTCTGTTACCTACTATTTGCCAAAGCCGCGTGTTGATTTTAAAATTTTTCCTATTAAAAATGGTGAGGCATTCAACGAGTACAACAATTTTCGAATAGAAAACAAAAAATTGATAAATCCGGCGTTGATTTTGCAAAATTTTAAAGTTTAAGAAAAAGGGTGAGGCGGTTCGCTGCGTCACCCTTTTTTGTTTTTAGGCAAACGGGCATAAACCCGAGCCTGTTTATTGAAGCACCTAAAACCGTTTGTTAATCGGCTTTGGCAAACTTCCATAAAGGCAATTTGCAGCTCTAAAAACGTTTTTGTAAAATAGCTGCCAATTAGCGCTTGGCAGGATTAAGCCCATTTTTTGCAAAATATGCCGTAAAAAATCGCGAGTAGGGGAAAGCAGCAAAACGGGCGCAGAATAGCAAAAAAACTGTTTGTAAAATCATAGAGTTGCACAGTTTTGGGAGGCAAATTTTGTCCAATATTTTCCAAATAAAGCGTTGCTTATTTTTCCATAAAATGGTAAAATAAGACTTACAGATTTTAGGAGGATGAAAAATGGACAAAAAATTAACGGTTTTAATTGCGGATGATTCTACAGAATTCGGGACAAACTGCTTAAAGGTGCTAAAAGGCTACGGCATGGAGGTAAGCCTTTGCGAAAAGGACGGCAGCAAGCTGCTGCACCGAATTAAAATGCAAAAGCCGGAGGTGGTTGTGGCCGATGTATTTATGCCGGGCTTAGATATTTTAGGCGTGCTGCAGGAGGTTGCAAGCCTGCCGAAAAAAGAGCAGCCGCTTATGCTGGCGGTTTCGGCCTTTGATAACTCACGGTTGGAGCGGGAGGTGATTGGCCACGGAGCGGCCTACTTTTTTATTAAGCCGTTTGATTTAACCGTGCTGGCCGAGCGCATTTTGCAGCTGCTGGGTCGGCAGGGGCAGCAGCCGGAGCTGCCGGCCGGGCAAAGCGCGGTAAGCGTAAACGATTTAGAGGTAATGATTACCGAAATTTTGCACCAAATTGGCGTGCCGGCGCACATTAAGGGCTACCACTATTTGCGGGAGGCCATTTTGCGAACCGTAAAAAGCCCAGAGCTTATTAACTCGGTTACCAAGCTTTTGTACCCCGCGGTGGCCAAAGCCTACCAAACAACCGCCAGCCGGGTAGAGCGGGCTATTCGCCACGCCATTGAGGTTGCCTGGGACAGGGGCGATTTGGATGTACTAAACGCTTATTTTGGCTACACCATTCAAAACTCGCGCGGTAAGCCTACTAACAGCGAATTTATTGCCATGATAGCCGATAAGCTTAGCCTGCGCCTAAAACGCTGCTCGTAAAGCTTTAAACTGCTGCCTGTTTTAAAAAAGCTAAAATTTGTTTAAATACCAGTGGAGTGTAAAAGCATAAAAACAGCCCGCCCCAAAAATGGAGCGGGCTGCTATTATGTTTTAAGCGGTTTTATTTGCCGGGGGAATTATTTGGTGCCGAAAATACGGTCGCCGGCATCCCCAAGGCCGGGCAAAATGTAGCAATGCTCGTTTAAGCGATCGTCAACATTTGCGCAGTAAACCTGAATACCGGGGTGGGCCTTTGTAAAAGCCCCCAGCCCTTCGGGGGCGGCAATAATGCACATGAATTTAATAGAGTGCGGATTAAACTTTTTAATTTTTTCTACCGCATCAATGGCCGAACCGCCGGTAGCCAGCATGGGATCTAACACAATAACATCTCGCTGCGGCAGGTCGCTCGGCAGCTTGCAGTAGTAATCAATCGGTTCGTGGGTCTCCGGGTCGCGGTACATGCCAATGTGGCCAACCTTAGCAGCCGGAATTAAGCTTAAAACCCCGTCTACCATGCCAAGTCCGGCACGCAAAATCGGCACAAAGGCCAGCTTACGGCCTGAGATCACCTTGGTTTTAGCGGTCATCATAGGGGTTTCGGTGGTAATTTCTTTTAACGGTAGATCCCGCGTTGCCTCGTAACACATTAACATGGCAATTTCGCTTACCAGCTCGCGGAACTGTTTAGAGCCGGTGCGCTTATCGCGCAAATAGGTCAGCTTGTGCTGAATTAAGGGGTGGTCCATTACAAATACATTTTCATTCTTGAACATTTTTTACTCCTAACCGCTTTGGCGCACACGCCTAAAGCATTTATTTAATTATGAGTCTGCCGTTCACGCTGTGCTTGCGATTGGATCAAATAAACCGGCTGCAATGCGGCGGGGGAAATAGGTTCGCCCGCTGTTCCGACGCTGCTGTACACTGCCATACCTGCCGCGCTGGGAAGCCTTACCGTTGGCGGCACCGGCACTGCCAGGCCCGGTGCGTTTTGGGCAAAAAGCCGGGCGCCGTCGCCAACCAACAGGATCCGATTACTATTATAATCCAATTCAATGCGTTTTTCAAGGTCCTTTTGGGGGATAATTTCATCTTTTGTTAATCTTGTTACCTTTTCCTGCTCCACCTTAAAAAAAGCGGCGTAATAACGGCCGGCGCGGGCGTCGGTCAACGCTAAAACAACGCCGTTTTGCCCGGCGCAGCCCAAGGCGGCGGTCTGCAGGGCCGAAAAAGCAAAAACCGGTTTGTTTTGGGCAAAGGCAAGACCCTTTACAACGCTTACCCCAATGCGAATGCCGGTAAAAGAGCCGGGGCCAACGCTTAGTGCTAAAGCATCAAGCTCTTTTAGTGTTAACTGCGTGTTGCTAAGCGCTTGGCCAATAATCGGCAGCAGGGTTTGGGAGTGGGTTAATGGCACATTGTAAAAACAGTTGGCCAGCAGTTCGCCATTTTCGGCAATGGCAACCGAAACGGTTTTGGCGGCGCAATCTAAGGCTAAAACTTTCACAGGGTAAGCTCCTTTAATAAATATTCGGTTCCGGTTAGGGTAATGCGGCGCTCCTGTTCACCGGTAATTTCAATTTTAACCAGCAGCGGATTTTCCAGGGTGGCGGTACCCAAATGTTCGCCCCATTCCAGCAGCAGCACGCCGTTTTGGTCTAAATAATCGTAAAAACCAAGGGCGTACAGGTCCTCCTCCCCAAAAATGCGGTATAGATCAAAATGAAAAATGGGCAGCCGCCCGCCCAAATACTCGTTTACAATGGTAAAGGTAGGGGAGGTAACATCGCCAAAATAGCCAAGGCCGCGGCATAGCCCGGCGCAAAAATGCGTTTTGCCGGCCCCTAAACCGCCGTTAAAAACAACGCAGACAGGCTCGTTAATTTTTTGGCCTAAATTTTCGGCCAGGCGGGCGGTTTCGGCAGCGCTGCGGGTTACAAAAGTTTTGTTCAAATCATCACCCCAAAATGGAATTGCTTTAAGCAGTATAACACATTTTTTAAAATAATTAAAGTATTTACTTGAACATTTTAAAAGAATTTTATATAATAGAAATGTTAAGTTAGAATTTTTTTAAGTAAAACGGCGTTTGCCTTTGCCGGGAGTCAAGGCTCTGCAAAAGCTTAACGCCGCAGCAGGATGTGATAATTTGCGCGGTATTTTCAGTGCAATTGCCGATTATATTCGTGAGTGCGACAAAATTTTATTTGCCCTTTGCATTGCGGCAACCAGCTTTGGCTGTTTAGCTGTTTTTTCGGCGACCCATTATTTGCAAAATACCCGCCAGCTGTTGGTGCAGGTCGTTGGCATGCTTTTGGGTATTGTTGCCGTAATTGTTATTTCGGGGTTTGATTACAACAATTACAAAAAAATTTGGCCAATTTTAGCCGGCGTTTCCTTACTGCTGGTTGGCCTAACCTTTTTTATTGGCTACGCCCCCGCCGGTACCGACGATAAGGCCTGGTTAATGCTGCCGGGCGGTATTACCTTTCAGCCCTCGGAGCTTTTAAAAGTAGCTTTTATTATTACCTTTTCTATTCACATTGAATATTTGGGCGAAAACATGAACCGCCTGCGCTACCTTGTGCCGCTGCTGTTGCACGCGGCTGTGCCAATTTTGCTGATTCACCTGCAAGGGGACGACGGCTCGGCGTTGATTTTTGCCTTTATTTTTTTGTTTATGCTATTTTGCGCGGGCCTAAAGCTGCGGTACTTTATTATTTTTGCAGTGGCGGTTGCTGTGGCTGCGCCTTTCATTTACTTTTTGGTTATGAACGCCGACCAGCAGGCTCGAGTGCTTACCATGTTTAACTTAGAGGCCGATTTAAAAGGCGCCGGCTGGCAGCAGTGGCGCGGCCGTATTGCTTTGGCCGGCGGTGGTATTTTTGGACAGGGGTATTTAAAAGGCGCCCTAACCCAAACTGGCGAAATTCCCGAAGGGTATAACGATTTTATTATTACCAGCATGGGGGAGGAGCTGGGCCTGTTGGGCTGCGTTGTTGTTATGCTGCTTTTGGGTGCCATTTGCCTGCGCATTATGCGGGTAGGCTCCCTTGCGCGGGAAAAACGGGGCAAGCTAATGTGCGTTGGCGTTTTTGCCATGATTTTTAGCCAGGCGGTTATTAACCTTGGTATGTGCTTTTCGCTGCTGCCGGTAATTGGCGTAACGCTGCCGTTTTTTAGCGCCGGCGGCACCTCGCTGGTTTGCCTTTATTGCGGTATTGGCGTTGTTATGAGCGTTTATATGCACCGAAACAACCGTTTAATGCGGCTGTTTGAGTAGTTTTTGTGGCTTAAAACGCTTGCCACTTTTGGGTACGACAATTTTCGGGCACAAGGCTGTTTTTGCAATTTTGTTGCAATTAGCTTTAAAATGTGGTACAATAATTTAAGTTTGTACTTTTACCTGCAGGTTTGGGGGTTTTTATGAAAGCATTACGCTTAGCAGAGCGCGTTGTACCGCGCTACGGCATTGTTGTTTTGTTATTAATGTTGGGCGTAAATGCCTTAACCTACTACGCGACCCGCCCGTTTACTGCCGGGCTGCACCACTACAACTGGTTTTTACCTATTGACGCGCACATTCCTTTTGTTCCGGCGTGGATTATTATTTACATTGCCGCTTATTTACAGTGGGTTATTGGTTACATTATTATTGCGCGGGAGAGTAAAGAGGTTTGTTACAGCGTTCTTACCGGCGAAATGCTGGCCAAGCTGATGTGCATGGTAATTTTTTTAGTTTTCCCCACCACTATGCAGCGGGCCAACGTTACCGGCAACGATTTTTGCAGCCAGCTGGTGCAGCTAATTTACGCAACCGACCGGCCGGATAACCTATTTCCCTCCATTCACTGCTTAGAAAGCTGGCTGTGTTTTCGCGGGGCGTTAAGGGTAAAAAAAGTTGGCCGGCTTTACGCGCCGCTCAGCTTTGTTTTTGCTTTGCTGGTTTTTGCCTCGGTTGTTTTGGTAAAGCAGCATGTTGCAATTGATATTATAGGCGGCGTTGCCGTAGCCGAGTTGGGGCTGCTGCTTTCCAACAAAACCGGCGTTTACCGCATTTTTTACCGTTTAAATAGGGGGGAGCAAGCCTAATGGCAGAGGCAACAAAAAATAAGCACAGCAAGCTTATTTGGACCATACTGTTTATTTTGGTGGCTGCCGCAACGGTTTGGACGGTCACCTCCCAAAATCAGTCCTTTTCTTTGCAGTCGTTTTTAAATTTTTTGCAAAGTGCCAAGGTTGGCTGGTTGGTTGCCGCTGTTTTGGCGGTTTTTGGGTTTATTGTTTTTGAGGGACTGGCGTTAAAAACCGCCTGCAAGCCTTTTGGTTACGGCGTTACCGTGTGGGATGGTATTATTTATTCTTCGGCGGATATTTACTTTTCGGCCATTACACCATCGGCCACCGGCGGGCAGCCTGTTTGCGGATTTTTTATGGCGCGGGACGGCATTGCCGGCATTACAACCACGGCGGTTTTGTTGGCAAATTTGGTAATGTACACCCTTTCAATTATTACCATTGGCGTGGTTATGTTTTTTGTTTTTCCGGGGTTTATATTTCGGTTTGACACACTTTCAAAATTTTTAATTCTTATTGGCTACATTGCGCAAATTGGTTTAGCCGCCTTTTTTTTAACCTTAATTTTCAGCAAAAAGCTGCTTAAAAAAATTTGCTTTTTTACCATTCGGCTGCTTTGCAAAATTAAAATTTTGCGCCACAAAGAAAAACGGCTGCAAAAGTTAGAAAAACAAATGGCTGAATACGAGCAGTGCGTTGAAATTTTACGCCGCCAACGGCGAATGCTGTTTCGGGTTTTCGTGTTTAATTTTTTACAGCGCTCCTCTACCATTTTGGTAACGGTTTTTGTTTACTTGGCGGCCGGCGGCAACCCGGCTAATGCCTTACAGCTGTTTGCGCTGCAAACCTTTGTAATTATTGGTTCTAACTGCGTGCCAATTCCCGGCGCCATGGGCGTTTCAGATTATTTATTGCTGCAGGGCTTTAGTGCCATGGGTATGCCGGCGGCGCAGGCGGTTAATATGGAGTTGCTCAGCCGCTCGCTCTCCTGCTATTTTTGCGTTATACTTTGCGGTGTTTTGGTAATGATGAAATACTTTATTCCGGCCAGGAGGAAATACCATGTTGGGAATATGTAACTATACCGTTATATTAACTTATTTGTCATTAATATCGGCCAGCACCGGGGTTTTTATTACCCTTTCGGGGCACGGCCATCCGTATTTAGGCACCTTCTTTTTGCTGTTTTGCGGGCTTTGCGACGCTTTTGACGGTAAAGTAGCCCGAATGAAGAAAAACTGTACCGAGTATGAAAAAAGCTTTGGAATCCAAATCGATTCGCTTTCGGATCTTATGGCATTTGGCATTTTGCCGGCCAGCATTGGCTATTCGCTGATTCGGCTTTCAACCTTTTTAACCAAGGTTAGCGGAAAGCTGCCGCAGCCCTGGCAGGGCAAGGCCGTTACCGTGCTGTTTACGGCTGTGCTGGTGGCCTATGTTTTAGCGGCGCTTATTCGCCTGGCGCACTTTAATGTAATGGAGGAGCAGCGCCAGCGTGACGAAGCCGGCAACCGCCGCTTTTACACCGGGCTGCCGGTAACCTCCTCGGCTTTAATTTTTCCCAGCATTTTGCTGTTAAATTATTTGCTGCCTATTGATATTACTCCGTTTTACATATTAGCAACCCTTTTGGTTGGCTTTGCGTTTTTGTTTAAATTTAATGTGCACAAACCGGGGCTGCGCGGCATTTTAATTATGGTTGGCATTGGCGCTTTAGAGTTTGCCTTATTTCTTGTTTTTCACTTTTTTACTAAAGCCAGGCTATGAGCAATAATAACCAAAACAAAGGTTTGCGTTTTTTGTACGGTACGGTGCCGGGCCGCGTTGTTTTAAAGCTTTTAACGGCGCGCTTTGTTTCTAAAGCGGCGGGGGCTTATTTATCCTCGCCCCTTTCTAAACCACTTATTGCCCCGTTTATGCGCAAAAACAACATTAACCCCGCCGAGTTTGATTGCAGCAATTTTAACAGCTTTAATAGCTGCTTTACCCGAAAAATTAAACCGGAGCTGCGCCCAATAGACGCCGACCCGAACCACCTTATTGCCCCGTGTGACGGGTTGCTGAGTGCGTTTGAAATTAAAAGCGGTTTGGTTTTAAGCGTTAAAAACAGCCGCTACACGGTTTTAGACCTATTGCAAAACAGCGAGCTGGCCGGCCGCTACCAAAACGGCTATTGCTTGGTTTTTCGGCTTTGCGTAAACCATTACCACCGCTACGCTTTTGTAGAAAGCGGCGTTCAAACCAACAACACCTTTTTGCCCGGCGTACTGCACACCGTTCGCCCTATTGCAACGGCGGCGCTGCCGGTTTTTACAAAAAATTGCCGCGAATACACCGTAATTACAACCAAAAATTTTGGCCGCCTGGTTCAAATGGAGATTGGGGCCATGCTGGTTGGTAAAATTAAAAACCTGTACGATGCAGGCCCGGTGCGGCGCGGGCAGGAAAAGGGTATGTTTTTATACGGCGGCAGCACGGTAATTGTGCTGGTGGAGCCGGGTAAAATTAATTTGCAGCCCGGCATTTTGCAAAACACCAAGGCTGGGGTTGAAACCCCGGTGCTGTTAGGGCAAGCTATTGCCACGGCTCAAGAGAATAACATGTAAAAGCTTTACCGCTAAAATTAAAATATTGAAATGAGCCCGGGGCTTTAAAAATAAAGCCCCGGGTTTTTGTGCAATTATATTGCGGTAACAGGGTAAATACGGTTAAATAAAGCCACAGTTTTGCCTTTACATTTAATATTGAATGTGATATACTCAATATTAGTTATATTAAATTGGCTTTATGCCAGAATTAGGGAGAATTTAATATGAAACGCTTTTATGAAAATCCAAACAAAACATCTGAAAACAGGTTGCAGCAGCGCAGCTACTATTTGCCGGGTGGCACCGCTACGGTAACCAGCTTAAACGGCATTTGGAACTTTGCTTTTTTTGAAAACGGCGACCGCGCCGGCGAGCCAACCGAATGGAAGCCAATTGAAGTGCCCTCCTGCTGGCAGTTAAAAGGGTATGAGGCGCCGAATTACACGAATGTTAATTACCCTTACCCGTGTGACCCGCCGGTGGTGCCCGATCAAAACCCGCTAGGCATTTATGAGAGGGAATTTGAATATTTAAACCCTGCAAAGCAGCTTTATTTGGTGTTAGAGGGGGTTTCCTCCTGCGCGGAAATTTTTGTAAACGGGCAGTTTGTTGGCTTTACCCAAGGCTCGCACCTTCAGGCTGAATTTAACTTGACCAAGTTTGCTAAAAAAGGTAAAAATACCTTGCGTATTCGGGTGTTTAAGTGGTGCTGCGGCAGTTATTTGGAAGATCAGGATTTTTTCCGTTTTAACGGCATTTTTAGAGATGTTTACCTTTTGGAACGCCCCCGCGGCCATTTAACCGATATTGCCCTGCGAACCGATAAAAATAAAATTTTAATTCAAACAAACCGCACCGCCGTTGTTAGCCTTTATAACGCCGAACAGCAGCTTTTGCAAACCCAAACCATTGCCAAAACCGGCAGCTTTACGGTTCAAAACCCGGTTTTGTGGAATGCGGAGCAGCCGTACCTGTACACTCTAAAATTTTTCTGCGCTGGGGAGGAAATAGTTCAAAAAATCGGCTTTCGCACCATTCAAATTTCTAAAAACTACGAGGTGCTTATTAACGGAAAGCCAATTAAAATGCGCGGCGTGAACCATCACGATACCTCTGCCCACGGCGGATGGTGCATGACGAATGAGGAATTGTTTAAGGATTTAAAATTAATGAAATCCTTAAACATTAACACGGTTCGCACCTCGCACTACCCGCCCACGCCGGCATTTTTAAATATGTGCGATGAATTGGGATTTTATGTAATTTTAGAAACCGATTTGGAGTGTCACGGTTTTGTTTCTATGCGGCCGAACGACACCTATTGGAATGACGACGAGCTTTCCCGCTGGCCGGCCTACGACCCACTTTGGAAGAAAGAAATGCTGGAGCGTATGCAGCGCGCTTTTGAGCGGGATAAAAACCATTGCAGCATTATAATGTGGTCTACCGGGAATGAGAGCCAGCACGGCCCCAATCATGTTGCAATGATAGATTGGCTGCACAGCCAAAATGACGGCCGTTTGGTTCATTGTGAGGACGCCTCCCGCAAGGAGACCTACGCTGCCGAAGCTGACCCCGATTGTGCAAATCGGCCGGATGTTTACTCCAGAATGTACCTTTCTCCCAGTGAAATGGATGGATACGGAAAAAACAAAGAACGCCGCATGCCCGGTATGCTGTGCGAATACTCCCACTCTATGGGGAACGGCCCGGGGGATGTTTGGGATTACTGGG
>URRK01000028.1 GCA_900550315.1 uncultured Oscillospiraceae bacterium
CCGGATAGCTCCTTCTATCTTCAGATCCAGTTCCTTCACCTGTTCATTCAGCTTCCGGATATCCTCCGGCGGCTCCATATGCTGCAGCCGCACGGCAGACGCCGCTTCATCAATCAAATCAATGGCTTTATCCGGCAAATAGCGGTCGGAAATATATCGCTCCGAAAGGGTCACGGCCTGCTTTAGCATATCATCCGGAATTTTAATGTTGTGGTACCCCTCGTAATACGGGCGCACGCACTGCAGCATTTTTAAAGCGTTTTCAAACGAGGGCTCCTCTACCGTTACGGGCTGAAAACGGCGTTCTAAGGCGGCGTCCTTTTCAATGTACTGGCGGTACTCCTTTAGCGTGGTTGCCCCTATTACATGAATTTCCCCGCGGGAGAGCGCCGGTTTTAAAATGTTGGCGGCGTTCATTGCCCCCTCGGAGTTACCGGCCCCCACAATGTTGTGTACCTCGTCAATAAACAAAATAATGTTCCCGGCCGATTTTACCTCGTCTACCAAGCCCTTTACCCGGCTTTCAAACTGGCCGCGAAACTGGGTACCGGCAACCAGGCCGGTTAAATCCAGCAGGTAAATTTCAAGCCCTAACAGCCTTGCGGGCGCCTGCCCCAAAGCAATTTTTTGGGCCAGCCCCTCTACCACCGCGGTTTTACCAACGCCCGGCTCGCCAATTAGGCAGGGGTTGTTTTTAGAGCGGCGAGAAAGAATTTGAATCATTCGGGCCAGCTCCTCGTCCCGCCCAACAATAGCGTCAATTTTACCGTCGCGCGCTTTTTGCGTTAGGTTGGTGCAAAACATTTCAAGGTAGCGGCGCTTGGCTTTTTTCTTTTTTTCTTTTTTCTCGCCGGGCTTTCCGCTTTTTTCGTCGGCGTCCGACTTTTCGCCCTTACCGCCAAAAATGCCGTTAATAAACGGGAACACCGGGGCGCCGCCCGATTCAAACATCTCGTTTTCACCGCTTTCACCGTCGGTTTCGCCGTCGTCGCTTTCCGGCTCCTCCCCCTCGGTCATTTCCCCCATAAAGGACATTAGCTGTTCATTCATATCCTCAATATCCTCTTTTGAAATGTTCATGCGGTCTAAAATATCCTGCACCTGCTTAATGCCGGATTCCTGCGCGCACGAAAGGCACAGGCCGCGCGGCTCTTTAGAGGGGTTGGTACTGTCGGAAATAAAAACCACGGCAGGCCTTTTTTTGCATTTGCTGCACAATTTCATTTTTTGCTCCTTGTTTCTTGTAACAAAAGGTTTTATAACAACATTAACTGCGTGTTTTAACTAACGGTTAAAGGGGTTTAGCTGCGCTAAAAAGCGGAACAGCACCGAGGCCTCAATATTCTCCCGCGTAAAGCACCAAAACCCGTTTACGGTAAGGTTTACCGCAACCGAAATTATTATACACAAAATGCCGGCAATTAGCAAGCCTTTTACCAGCCCTAAAATAATTCCCAAAACCGCGTCTACCTGCCGCAAAACCGGAAGCCGGGCCACACGCCCTAAAAGGCGGGCCAAAATTTTAACAAAAATCATTAAAATTAGGGTTAAAACGCCCCCGGCAACAGCCCTTATAAGCGGCACCACAACCGGCCGGGCCGCCGCCTGCACCGCTTGCTCGGCAACCGGCTGCAAATTGGCCGCCGAAAAACTGCCGCCAACCTTACCGGCAACGCTTTGCGCCGTTACGCCAAAATTGCCGGCAACCTTTGTAACCGTTTGGGGCAGCGCGTTCCAAATAGATTCGGCCGTTAATGCAGCAGAGCTTTGGGTGTTTTGCTGCACGGCCGAAACGGTTTTTTGCACCATGGCGGGCGCAATAAAATGGTCAAACACCGCGCCGGCAATTACGCCGGCCACCGCAAAGGCAAGGTAAAACGATAAAAACAGCCCAACCACCTCTACCGCAGTGCGTACAAACCCGCGCCGAACCGAAAAAATAATGCAAAGTAAAATAATTGCCACTACAAAGGCGTCTAACATCCAAGGCATGTAAAATCCTCCTTATGAAATTTATGTAACAAGCCGAATATTTTTTAAATATTTGCAGTATTGCCGTTTTTGCAGCGCCAACAAAAAATTTTAGCCGGGCAAATAACGGGCAAACAAAAGGTACTGTAATTTTAGCAGCCTTTTATTGGTTCCCGCAGGCGTTTAGCCTAATTGGTTCCGCTTGCGGCCAAGGTCGATGAAGCACCCGAAACCAAGGAACTGCCAGAAACCACCGAGCTTTGCTGCTCCGGGTTAATGCGAATATAATCTATTTGCGAATTATCCCCCGCCAATACGCCGGAGCCGCAGGGCGCCAGCAGCGTTTTGGCACGGTCTACCGTTGTGCGGCTTTGCTCGGTGCCGTCGGGCTGCAGCAGGCGAATGGTATCGTTATTTAAAATGTACAAATAGCGGTCGGTAACGGCAAGGTCGGTCATGGCATCGTTAAAATTAAACCGGTTTAAGGTGTTACCCTTTGCGTCGTAAAGGTACACCGTCATAGCACCGGGGTTGCCGCAAACCGCAGCCAGCCGCTTTCCGCTGGGGGAGCTTTTTACAAAGCTGACCGTGGCCGATTGGTCGGTTCCGCTTTTTTGGCTGTTTTCGCCAAAGGTTAAAAAGGTAAGGTTATTTTGGGTTACCGCGGCAAACAGGCTGCCCGAAACCTTTTGCAGCGAAAGCACTGCCGTTTCTGGAAAATCGGCGGTATACAGCGGTGTTTCACTTTTAAGCGAAAAGCAATGCACCTTACTGCTGTACGCGCCGTTTTGCACATTTACTGCGGCTACGGCTATGTACTTGCCGTTGTTGGAAAGCGCAATATCGCTAATAAAGCCATCGGTTAAATACCAGGTAAATTTTAGCTTTAAGCTTTTGGTGTAAACGCTAACGGCGGCTGCGTACCCGTCGCACGAGGTTACAAAGGCAACCAGCCCCTTGCTGCAAATATCGCCCTTGTAAATAATGTTTTTTAAATCGCCGCGGTAAAGCTCCTTGCTGTTGTTTAAAACCGCGTAGCCGGTGCTTTCACGGTTGTAAACCAGCACCCGCTCGGCCGAAGTTTTCATAGCCGGGTTGGAAAACCCGTGCTGCTGCTCTAAAAACGCGCGGCCCCCGGCGTTTACGCCTAAAATATGCGAATCGGTTAGCACAAAAACGCGGCCGCCCTGCGCGGTTTGGGCTTTTAACTCGGTTCCGCTAATTGTTAACGGGAACTTGCCGCCCCCCAGCGCCGCAAAAAAGTTCACCGTGTGTTCTAACGGCCCGGTAGGGCTAAGCAGGGTATAAACCCCCAGCAAAACCGCCACTACCAACGCGGTGCAGCAAAGCACCAAACGCTTTGTGCGAACCTGCTTGCGGCGCCCGCGAATTAACCCTAACTGAAACAGGCTGCGGGGGCTTTCCCCCGGCTGGCGTTTGGGCGGGGCGGGGCGTGCGCCGGCCGGGCGGCTTTTTTTAGGGGCAGCGGGGCGCTGCGGCATTTTTTGCACCTTGGCGGCACCGCGGGCTTTCGAGACCGCAGGGTCTGCCGTTTTTAAAGCGGACGCGGCTCTTTTTTGCTCTAAAACCGCCGGCCTTTGCACCGGTGCGGCCTTTGCCGCGCCGCTTTGCGCCTTGGGTGCGGCAGTTTGTTTTTCTTTTGGTTTTTTGGGCTGCATTTTAATGGCCTCTACCGGGGCGGGTGCCGGGGCCGTTCGGCGCCGGGCTTGCGGCTTTGCAGCCGCCGCCTTTTGGGGCTTTAACGCCTTTTTTGGGCGAACCTTTTTAACCTTTTTTCGCTGTGCCAACCTTTACACCCCCCTTGGCGTTTAAAAAAATTTCTTGGTTATAAAAAACCCGGTTTAAATAAAGGCCGCAGGCTGGGGCCGTTTTACCGGCGGCCGCGCGGTTTTCCCGGGCTATTATTTGCTTTATTTGCTCGGGCGGCAGCTTACTGTTTGCCGCCTGCAGCACGGTGCCAACCATAATACGCACCATGTTGTATAAAAATCCGTTTGCGGTAACGCTAAAGGTAAGCAGCCCGCCCTGCCGCTCGGCAAAGCAGCTTTGCACGGTGCGAACCGTGCTTTGTACCGTACTGCCGGCCGCGCAAAAGCTTTTAAAATTGTGCGTGCCAACCAGCTCGGCGCAGGCCGCGTTCATTTTTTCTAAGTCTACCCCGTTTTTAAGCCAAAGCACCCGACCGTTTAAAAACGGGCTTGGCGTTGGGCTTTCGTAAATTTTGTAAATGTAATTTTTGCCGAGGGCGCTGTACCTTGCGTGAAAATCGGGTGGAACATCAAAGCAATCCAACGCGGCAATATCGCTCGGAAGCAGGGTGTTCAGCCCGGCAACCAGCCCTTTGTTTGGAATATTTTCGCCCCCGTTAAAGTGGCAGTAAAAGGCATTGGCGTGCACGCCCGAATCGGTGCGGCTGCAGCCGGTTAGCGCCGGGCGGCTGCCCAAAAGCTTTTGCAGCGCCGTTTGCACCGTTTGCTGCACCGAAACGCCGTTTTTTTGCACCTGCCAGCCACAGTAGGAGGTACCAAGATATGCAATTTTTAAGCAGCGCCTACCCACAAGGCCGGCCCCCTTTTTAAAATATGATTTGCAGAATAATAATAGACGAAAAAACCACCGCCAACAAAAAAAGCGAAAGAAAATCTCTTCTACCGGCAACAATTTTCTTCATTCTGGTGCGGCCCTTACCGCCGTTGTAGCAGCGGCAATCCATGGCCTCGGCCAGCTCCCCCGCCCTGCGAACCGAGGAAATTAAAAGCGGAATTAACACCGGCACCATGGCCTTCATTTTTTTAATTAATCCGCCGCTTTCGGTGTTGGCGCCGCGGGCGCGCTGGGCCGAAAGAATTTTATCGGTCTCATCGGTTAAGGTTGGAATAAACCGCAAAGCAATGGTCATCATCATAGCCAAAATATGCACCGGTTCCCCCAGGCCAATAAGCTTTAAGGGGGAAAGCAGACTTTCTATGGCGTCGGTTAGCTCGGTTGGGGTGGTGGTGTAGGTTAAAACCGAGCTGATTAAAATAAGCAGCACAACCCGAACCGCCATAAACCCCGCGCGGTAAATGCCGCCGGTTGAAACCGTAAACACCCAAAACTGAAATAGCACGGTGCTTTCCTGCACATAAAACATATTCAGCAGCGCGGTTAAAATTAAAATTGGCAGCAGCGCCTTTAAATTTTTAAAATAAAGCTTCAGCGGCACGCGGGAAAGCAGTAAAACCGCCAGCACCAGCGCCGCCATTATGGCCAGCGTGCCAAAGCCGCGGCAAACAAAAATAAAAACAATAATGGCAATTAGCTCCGGCAGCTTAAAGCGCGGGTCCATGCGGTGAATAACCGAATCGGCGCGATAATACTGCCCAAAGGTAAAGTTACTCAGCACGGCCGGCACCCCCTTTGTAAACCGCAAGCAGCTGCTGCACCGCCTGCTCTACCGTAAAGGCATTTGGCTGCACCGCAACGCCGCTTTGCTGCAAATAAAGCAGCACGCGGGTTACCAGCGGAACCTCCAGCCCCATTTGCCGCAGCCGCTCGTGGTTTGAAAAAACCTCGGCCACCGTGCCGGAAAGCACCAGCCGGCCCTTTTGCAAAACCAGCAACCTGGTGCAAAGCTGCGCTAAATCCTCCATACTGTGCGAAACAATAAGCACCGCGGCACCCGTGCGCGCTTTGTAGGCCTGAATAGCCTTAAACAGCATGGCGCGGCCAATGGGGTCTAACCCGGCGGTGGGCTCGTCCAGCACTAAAACCTCCGGCTCCATAACTAAAATGCCGGCCAGCGCAACGCGGCGTTTTTCCCCGCCCGAAAGCTCAAAGGGCGAGCGTTCTAAATAGCTTTCGCTTAGCCCCAACATTTTGGTGTAAAGGTGTACCCGGCGGTTAATTTCCTGCTGGTCCAGCCCCATATTGCTTGGGCCAAAGGCAATATCTTTAAAAACCGTTTCCTCAAACAGCTGGTGCTCGGGGTACTGAAAAACCAGCCCAACGTGAAATCGCTTTTCCGCAATTTTTTTAGGGTTTTCCCAAAGATCCTGCCCGTTTAGCAGCACTGTACCGGCGCCGGGCTTAATTAAACCGTTAAAGGTTTGCAGCAGGGTAGATTTACCCGAGCCGGTGTGCCCAATAATGCCGGTAACCTCCCCTTTTTGAACCGAAAGGCTAATATCTTTAATAGCGGCGTGGTGCACCGAGCCGGTTTGCGGGTAGGTGTAGCTAACGCCTTTGGTTTGTAAAACTACCATGCGGCCCGGCCCCCTTTTAAGGCTTTGGCAATAGCCTTGGCCGTTTGTTTGGCATTAATAACCCCCTGCTCTACCGGCAGACCCGCCTGCTTTAAGCGCAGCAAAAGCTCAGCAGTTTGCGGCAGCGCCAGCCCGGCTTTTTTTAAAAGCTCGGGATTTGAAAATACGCCGATCGGGGTGTCATCCGCCGTTATTTTTCCGTTATCCATAACCAAAACACGGTCGGCGCCGTCGGCCTCCTCCATGTAGTGGGTAATCAGCACCACCGTCATGCCCTGCTCTTTATTCAACCGCCAAACGGTATTCATAACCTCGCGGCGGCCAACCGGGTCTAACATTGCGGTGGGTTCATCTAAAACCAGCACCTTAGGCTGCATGGCCAGCACGCCGGCAATGGCAACCCGCTGCTTTTGCCCGCCCGAAAGGTAAAACGGGGCGGCGTTTTTAAATTCGGCCATATTTACCGCCTGCAAAGCAGCGTCTACCCGCCGGCGAATTTCTTTCGGCTCTACCCCTAAATTTTCGGGGCCAAAGGCAACATCCTCCTCCACCACCGAGCAAACCAGCTGATTATCGGGATTTTGAAAAATCATGCCAACCCGGCGGCGAATTTCAAACTCCTGCTTTTCGTCCTTAGTGTTTAATCCGTCTACCAAAACGGTGCCGCTATCCGGCTTTAAAAGGCCGTTTAACAGCTTGGCCAGGGTAGATTTACCCGAGCCGTTGTGGCCCAGAATAACCGTAAAGCTGCCCTGCGCTATGCTAAGACTCAGGTTTTTTAAAACCGCGCCGGAATCGGGCTGCTCCTCCTCATATTGAAAAGTAACATCTTGCAGTGAAATAATGTTGTTCATGTATGCTCCGTTTTCCAAATTGTTGTGTTCCCGCAGGGCATAACCAGCGCCCTGTGCGTTACCGGCAGGCCAATTTCGCCGGTTGAAACCGTACCGCCGAATTTTTTGCCAACATACTGCTCTACCATAAAGTTCAGCACGGTAGCCGACATTCCCGCCGTGTAAGAATTTAAAATAAAAAACAGCGGATCTTCACCTAAAAGGCCGGCTGTAAGCTGCAGAAGCTCGTTAATATTCTGCTCCAGCTTCCAAACCTCGCCGTTCGGCCCCCGCCCGTAGGAGGGGGGGTCCATAACAATGCCGTCGTACCGGTTGCCGCGCCGCAGCTCCCGCTGCACAAATTTAACGCAGTCATCTACCAACCAGCGCACCGGGCAGTTGGCCAGGCCGCTAACCGCGGCATTCTCCTTTGCCCAAAGCACCATGCCCTTAGAAGCGTCTACATGCGTTACGGCAGCACCGGCCTTTAAGCAGGCAAGGGTGGCACCGCCGGTGTAGGCAAATAAATTTAAAATTTTTACCGGACGGTTGGCCTGTTTAATTTTTTCCTGCATAAAGTTCCAGTTAACCGCCTGCTCGGGGAACAGGCCGGTGTGCTTAAAGCCCATTGGCTTTAGCTGAAAGGTTAAACCGCGGTAGCTAACGCTCCAAACCTGCGGCACCTTTTTTAAAACCTGCCACTGCCCGCCGCCGGAATTAGAGCGGTGGTAAATGGCGTCAGCCTTTTGCCACAGCGCACCGTTTTGCTTTAGGCTCCACACCGCCTGCGGGTCGGGCCGAATTAAAAAAACCTGCCCCCACCGCTCCAGCCGGTTGCCGTTGTTAACATCTAACAGCTCGTAATCGTTAAAATCGTTGGTTGTTCTCATTAGCCCTTACTTTCAATTACCTTGGCAACATCTTTGGCCATTTTGGCAATTTCTTTAATGTTTTCGCCCTCTATCATAACCCGAATCAGCGGCTCGGTGCCCGAGGCGCGAACCAAAATGCGGCCGTTTTCGCCCAGCGCTTTTGCGGCGGCGTTAATGGCGTTGTTAATTTCAACATCGGTTTTAAGCAGCGCTTTTAATTCGGGCGCAGCCTTAACATTTACCATTGTTTGCGGGTAGGCCTGCATGACCGCCGCTAATTTAGAGGCCTTTTGCCCGGTGCGCTTCATGACCGAGGCAAACTGCACACCGGTTAACTGGCCGTCGCCCGTGGTGGCAAACTGTTTAAAAATAATGTGGCCGGATTGCTCGCCGCCAATACCGTAATTGTTTTTTAGCATTTCCTCCAGCACATAGCGGTCGCCCACGCCGGTTTCGGCTACTTTAATGTTATTCTCCTTAGCAAAGCGCTTAAACCCAATGTTCGACATTACGGTAACAACGGCAGTGTCCTTCGGCAGCACGCCGCGCTCTTTCATATCCTTGGCAAAAACGGCAATCAGCTTATCGCCGTCAATTACATTGCCCTTTTCGTCAACCGCCAGACAGCGGTCGCTATCACCGTCAAAGGCCAGCCCCAAATCTACCCGGTGGCCGTTTACATAGTCAATTAACCCATCCATGCAGGTAGAGCCGCATTTGGCGTTGATGTTTACCCCGTCGGGGTTGTTGTGCATCATGTAGCAATCGGCACCAAGGCCTTTAAAAATTTTTTCCGCCGTGTAGGAGGCGCTGCCGTTTGCACAGTCAATGGCCAGCTTTAAACCGTCTAACCGCACATCGGTGGTAGATAAAATGTGCTCAATGTAGGTTTCAACATAGTCCGGCCGGTGAAACACCGTGCCAACATCGCCGCCGGTAGGCATTGCAATGGGAGACATATCGTCCAGCACCAGCGCTTCAATTTGCTCCTCAATTTTATCCGGCAATTTGTAGCCGTTGCTGTTAAACAGCTTAATGCCGTTATATTCGCAAGGATTGTGCGAGGCGGAGATCATAACGCCGGCGTCGGCGCCGCAATCGTTAATTAAGTAGGCTACCGCCGGGGTTGGCACAAAGCCGGCCAGTACCACATCGGCCCCTACCGAGCAAAGTCCGGCGGCCAGGGCCATTTCCAGCATATCCGAGGAGGCGCGGGTATCCTTTCCAATTAGCACCTTAGGGCGTTTAACATTCTC
Source organism: uncultured Oscillospiraceae bacterium (assembly GCA_900550315.1). Taxonomy (GTDB): domain Bacteria; phylum Bacillota; class Clostridia; order Oscillospirales; family Acutalibacteraceae; genus UMGS1279. The sequence goes on from URRK01000028.1 coordinate 9,198, forward strand.
TGTTGCCAGCACAAAAGCTGCGGCACGGCCAATGTTGGTGGCCAGCTCGCAAGTCAAATCCAAGTTTGCAATGCCCCTGGCACCGTCTGTTCCAAAAAGTCTTCCCATTTTTTAAAAACCTCTCTTACTTTTTTTTATTTCGCAGTTAAAAATATTTATGTACCCGTTCCGGGAAAATACAAAATGCGGTAAGGCCGGCAAAACGGCCAAACCCCCAACAGGACTAATCCAGCAGCGATTGCTGACCGGGCTTTTTAAGGTCTAAATGCCGGTAGGCGGCGTCGGTAACCATGCGGCCGCGCGGGGTGCGGGTTAAAAATCCAATTTGCATTAAATACGGCTCGTAAACATCCTCAATGGTAACGCTTTCCTCCCCTACGGCTGCTGCTAAAGTCTCCAGCCCAACGGGGCCGCCGTTATAATTAAAAATAATTGTTTTTAACATTCGGCGGTCAAAATCATCCAGGCCTAATTCGTCAATTTCAAAGCGCGAAAGCGCGCGAATGGCAACCTGCTCGGTAATTTTGCCGTCGTACTCTACCTGGGCAATATCCCGCACGCGCTTTAGCAGCCGGTTGGCAATTCGCGGCGTCCCGCGGGAGCGGGAGGCAATCTCCAACGCGCCGGCAGAGTCAATTTCAATTTGCAAAATGCCGGCCGAGCGGCGCACAATTTGCGCCAATTGCTCCGGCGTGTAAAGCTCCAGCCGCAGCAGCACGCCAAATCTATCCCGCAAAGGGGCGGTTAATTGGCCGGAGCGGGTTGTTGCGCCCACCAGCGTAAAATGCGGAAGATTTAGGCGGATAGACTGCGCCGACGGCCCTTTGCCCAAAATAATATCTAAGGAGAAATCCTCCATGGCGGGGTACAAAATTTCCTCCACCGTGCGTGGCAGACGATGAATTTCATCAATAAAAAGCACATCCCCCTCCGCAAGGGAGGAAAGTATGGCAGCTAAATCTCCTGCCTTTTCAATAGCCGGGCCGGAGGTTACCCGCAAATTTACCCCCAGCTCGTTGGCAATAATGCCGGAAAGGGTTGTTTTACCCAAGCCGGGCGGGCCGTAAAGCAACACATGGTCTAAGGCCTCGTGCCGCATGGCGGCGGCTTTAATGTAAATAGAAAGGTTTTCCTTAACTTTATCCTGCCCAATATACTCGGCCAGCGTTTTCGGCCGCAGCGAATAATCGGTATCAACATCTTCCGGGGTGTATTCCGGCGCAACAATGCGGTTTTCAAAATCCATTTCAGACATAAGCTTTCCCCTTTAATAGGCGTTTGTGTATTTAGCCCGGCTGCCGGCGCGGCTTTGGCAAGCCGTTTTGGCGGCATTATTGCCAGCCTTGCTTTAGCAACGGCTTTTTGGCCTTTGGTTTACCTTTAAAGCCGGCCGCTTGAAAGCAGCGCCAGCGCCTGCTTAATTAGCTGTTCTACCGGCAGCTCGTGGTTTAGGCGGCCAACGGCGCTTCGGGCCTCCGGCCCCGTAAAGCCCAACGCCACTAAGGCCGAAACCGCCTCGGCCGCGGTGCCCGCCGTTGGGGCCGAGGCCTGCGCCGTGTTGGCTGCAGCCGTATTCATTTCTAATTTACCAATTTTGTCGCGCAGCTCTAAAACCAAACGCTGCGCCAGCTTTGGTCCAACCCCGCTGGCTGCCGTTAGGGTCTTGTGATCCCCCGCGGCAATGGCGGCGTAAATTTCCTCCGGCGCAAACTGCGAAAGTATTGCAAGGCCCATTTTGGGTCCAACCCCGTTAATACCGGTCAGCAGCTTAAAACAATCCAGCTCTTTAGCGGTTAAAAAGCCAAAAAGGTCTAACCCGTCCTGCCGTACCGAAAGGTAGGTAAACAGCCGTACCGGCTCCCCCAGCTGCGGCAGCCCGCCCAGGGTCTTAGCCGTTATAAGGCAACGGTAGCCAACGCCGCTGCACTCAACAACGGCGCTGTTATTATCGTGAAAAATCAATTTACCGTTAAGGGAATAAATCATTTTAATTTTACCTCCCTGCCCCGGTTTGCCGCAGGGCAGATTTAAAAATAAGCGACGAAGCCGAGTGGCAGTGGCAAATGGCCATGGCCAAAGCGTCGGCCGTGTCGTCCGGCCGGGGAACCTTTTGCAAATTCAGCAGCCGGCGGGTCAGCTCCATAACCTGTTTTTTATCGGCCTTGCCGTAGCCAGTAACCGCCTGCTTAACCTGCAGCGGCGTATACTCAAAAACCGGAATATTATTTTGCCGCGCCGCCAGCAAAATAACGCCCCTTGCCTGGGCAACATCAATTGCCGTAGTGGCGTTGGTGTTAAAAAACAGCTTTTCAATTGAAAGCGCCTGCGGGCGGTGCTGCTGCATAATTTCGGTAACATCGGTGTAAATTTTGCTTAAGCGGTAAGTAAATTCGGTTTTGGCCGGCGTTGTTACGGCGCCAAAAGCCAGCGGGGTAAACCGGTTTCGGTCGTACTCCAAAACGCCCCAGCCCACAATGGCGTAGCCCGGGTCTATTCCCAACACGCGCACCCCAAACACCCCCTGCCTGTTTGCGCTGCAAAAATAATTCATTTTAGTATACCATATTTTCCCCAAAACGGCAATGTTTTTTGCAAAAATAGCCCCAAAAAATTTTAAAAAGCAACCGCTTACGGGGCTTGAATTTTAACACCGGGCGCATTATAATAGTAAAAAATAAAATTTATTAAAATTACAGCTTTAAGGGGACACCATGAATTTAGGAAAAATTTACATTTTGGGCGACAGCTACTCTACCTACGAGGGCTGCGTACCCCAAGGGTACGACTGCTATTACGCCAACGAAATTAAGCAAGACACCGACGTTTGCCGCCAAAGCGAGACCTGGTGGCAGCAATTACTGAACAAGACCGGCTCCGAGCTTTTAGAAAATA
>URRK01000029.1 GCA_900550315.1 uncultured Oscillospiraceae bacterium
TTCTTTTTTAACGCGGTTGCCCGAAACCTGCTCAATTTGGCTCCAGGCCCAGTTGCCGTTTTGCACCATGGCACATTTTTCCAGCGCAAATTCGGCCATAGAATCGGCCACCGACTTGCTGCCCAGCAGCTTTTTATCGGTAGTGGAGTTATTTAAATATAAATCAAAAATATTTTTAAAATTTTCGCTGTACTCAAACTGCACCGTTTTGGTATCGTCGCCAGAAAGGTCTACCTTGTTTTTTTGAAATTCGTAGTACAGCGGAATGTTGGCTAAATGGGTCTGCCAGCGCCAGTCCTCGCCGCTTTTAAGGGAGGTAGAGGCAAAAACCCCCTCAATGCCAAGCTTTTCTTTCAGCCGGGTCATGTCCTCAACCACCGCTTTTAAAGCGGCAAAGCTGTTAATTTCGTCTACCGATTTTAAGGAAGTTTTTTTGTCGCTCAGCGCAAAGTAACGGTTTAAAATTTCGCGGTTGTAAATAATGCCGTACCCCTCTACCACATAAGGCACGCCGTAAACGCCGTCGCCCGAGGTTATGGCTAACGATTTATTGTTCAGCGCGTTATAAATGGCGGTGTTTTTAAGGTCCTTGCAGTAAGACTTCCAGTTGGCGTAGCCCTTTGGCCCGTTAATTTGAAAAATGGTAGGCGCGGTAGATTTTGCCATTTCAGATTTCAGGGTTTGCTCGTAAGTGCCCGAGGCCGCGGTTGTTACCCGCAGGGTCACGCCCTTTTCCTTGCTGTAGGTCTTGGCAATTTCATCGTACACCGAGGCAATTTCCGGCTTAAAGTTTAAATAGTAAATGGTATTATCATTCGTTGATTTGTTGCAGCCGCTAAGGCTTAAAAGGCTGCCGGCTGCACAGCAAAGCGCCAGTAGGCAGGAAACAATTTTTTTCATACTTAAAAAGCTCCTTTTTAAATTTGTATTTAGCATTGCCAAAAGCGCAAAAAAAATACGCCGAAATTTATTCGGCGTATTTTAAAAAGCGTATTATTTTTTTAAATTTTTAAGTTTGGGTTGCTTTTTGGTAAATTCGGTTATTTTTTAAGCTGCGGCGGCAACAGGCAGCGGGCCGCATTGCAAACCGCTAAAATCAGCACGCCAACATCGGACAGCTCGGCAATTTCAAAGGATACGGTTGTAAAAATGCTAAGCACCAGCACCACCAGCTTAATGCCAAGCGAAACAATAATGTTTTCCCGCACAATGCGCATGGTGCGGTCGGCAATTAGCTTAGAGGTTGCAACCTTTTCAATCGAATCGTCCATAATTACAACATCGGCCGCCTCAATTGCGGCATCGCTGCCCATAGCGCCCATGGAAACGCCAATATCAGCCGTCATTAACACTGGGGCATCGTTAATACCGTCACCCACAAAGGCAACCGGGCCGGTGCCGCTTTTCATGTAGCGCTCGGCAATTTCTACCTTGTTGTCGGGCAGCAGCTCGGCGTGGTATTCCTGAATGCCAAGCTGGGCGCTAACGGCTTTGGCGGTATCCTCCCGGTCGCCGGTTAGCATAACGGTTTTAATATTCATGCGGTTTAGGTGCTTTACGGCAGTAACTGCCTCGTCCTTTACCTCGTCTGAGATAATAATGTGACCCATATACTCCGTGTCAATGGCAACATGAACCGCAGTGCCGTGGATGTGGCAATTGTGATAGTTGGTGCCGGCCTGCTGCATAAGCTTGCTGTTGCCAACCCAAACCTTTTGGCCGTTAACCTTGGCGGTAATGCCGGCACCGGCAACTTCAATAACCTCTTGTATTTCAATGTCCTCCGGCACCTTGCCGTAGGCCGAAATTAAAGAGGTAGAAATGGGGTGGTTACTGTTGCTTTCAACCGCGGCGGCCAGGCGCAAAAGGTCGGTTTCGCTAATTCTTTCGGGGTGAATGGCAACCACCTTAAAGCAGCCTTTTGTAAGGGTGCCGGTTTTGTCAAATAACACGGTTTTAACCTTAGCAAACCGCTCAATATAAGCGGCGCCTTTCATTAAAATGCCTTGGCGAGAGGCTGAGCCAATGCCCCCAAAGAAGGAGAGCGGAACCGAAATAACCAGCGCGCACGGGCAGGAAATCAGCAGGCAGGTAAGCGCCCGGTGGATCCACTGAGGAAAGGTTGAAATGCCGGTTATTAGCAGCGGCGGCAAAATGGCGGTAAGCGCCGCTAAAGCTACAACAATGGGGGTGTACACGGCCGAGAATTTAGAAATAAAGTTTTCGGCTTTGGCCTTTTTGCTGCCGGCGTTTTCAATTAGATCCATTATTTTACCAACGGTGGAGTCATCCAGCGTGTTGGTTGTTTGAATGTAAATAACGCCGTTTTCGTTAATCGAGCCGCTGATAACCTTGTCGCCCTTGGTTACCTGCAGGGGCACGCTTTCCCCGGTTAGGGAAGAGGTATTTACCGTAGCCTCGCCGTTTAAAATAACGCCGTCTAACGGAATACGCTCGCCGGCCTTTACCACAATGGTTTCGCCAACTTCAACCTCGCTGGGGTCTACCTGCACGGGCTTGCCGTTTCGCAGCACATTGGCAAAGTCGGGCATAATATCCATTAAATGCTTAATCGAGGCGCGGGATTTTTCGGTAGCGTAGCTTTCAAAAAACAGGCCAATGCGGTACAAAATAACAACCATAACCGCCTCAAACGGCTCTTGCAGAAAAAAGGCGCCCACCGTTGCAATCAGCATTAGGGTGTTTTCATCCAGCATTTGGCCGCGAAACAGGTTTTTCAGCGCTTTTAAAATAATATCGTACCCAACAATAAAGTACGGCACTAAGTAGCAGGCGGTTACAACCAAGGCCCGAGGCAGCTCCGGCAGCGGCAGGTTTTGCAGCGGCAGCAGTTTGCAAGCCGCGGTTAAAGCAACCGAAACGGCAATTAAAAGCAGCGATTTTTTTTGCGCTTTGTTAATTTTCATAAAAATCTCTCTTTCGGGTTATTTTACAAGGTCGCAATCCGGCTCAACTTTTTTTACCTCTTTTAAAGCGGCCTCGTAAACGGCCTGCTCGTCGGCGCCGTCCTCCAGCTCAATGATCAGCTTTAAGGCAAAAAAGTTTAAGGTTGCCTGCTTAACGCCGGCAATTTTGTTAACGCCGCGCTCAATTTTAGCAGCGCAGTTTGCGCAGTCAATGTCGGTTAATTTGTAAGTTTTTTTCATGGTAATTTCTCCTGTTCTAAAATTATTTTTCGGGCTCCAGCAAATGCTCTAACCCTTGGGTAAGAATGGAACTGACATGAAAATCGGTAAGGGAATAAAAAATTTCCTTTCCCTGGCGGTCGGCCTTTACCAGCTTGTTTAGCCGCAGTGCCTTTAGCTGGTGGGAGATTGCTGAGCTGGTCATGTTTAACGCGGCGGCAATATCGCACACGCACATTTTGCCCTTTACCAGTAAGCACAAAATTTTAATGCGGGTAGAGTCGGCAAACAGCTTAAAAAAGTCCGAAAGGTCGCAAAGGGTTTCGTCGTCCGGCAAATTTAAAAGCGCTTTTTGCAGGGCTTTGTGGTGCAGTTCGTGCACCTTGCAAACGGCATCCTCGCCGAGGTTGGGTTGCTTTTCTGTCATATTTCACACTCCTTCAATTTAGCAATTGAACAATCGCTCAACTGTTCAAGTAATAATATAACAGATGCTGTTGCGTTTGTCAAGCCTAAATTTAAAAAAATTAAAAGCTGGCCGTCTAGCGCAAAACGCGTATTTTAAAAAGAGTATTTGTATGCGCTTAAAATAAATAGGAACAAAGTAACTTTTTAAAATGCATAGCTTAAAACGGCAGTTTAAAAATTAATTTTAAATTTGCCTTAAAACTCACCGCTTTCTAAAGGGCGTCAAAGGCTCCCTTTAAAATTTACCCTTTTGGAGCTTTTTTTAAACCAAAAGGAGCAGAAAGCCCAATTACAATTTGCTAAAATTTTGTTAGACAAGCGGGAACAGGTTTGAGGAACTGGCTCGGTTACAAAATATTTTGTAACCCCATGCACTAAGCTGATGTGCCAAAGCTGTGCAGTACAGCCAAGGCTTTTGGCATTTAACCTTTGGTGCAGTCCCGTTTTTTAAAACCGTGTTGTTTAAAAAGCCGTCTTTTGGGAATTCTACAAAAGGCGTTTATAAAAAAGAATAAGTTAGCCGTTGCTAACTGAAAGGATGCGAATATTTTGAGCGTAGTAATTGTTGGGGGAAACGAATGTATGGAGCGGCGTTATGTTGACCTGTGCGCCGCGTACAACTGCAAGGCAAAGGTTTACACCAAAATGGCCGGAAACATGAAAAATATTGGTTCGCCGGATTTGTTGGTGCTTTTTACCGGAACAATGTCGCACAAAATGCTGCGCAGCGTAATGCAGGATACAAAAGGCCAAAGCATTACCGTTGCACGCAGTCGGCAAAGCTCGGTTTCGGCCCTAAAAAGCATTTTAGAAGCCCATGCCTGAAGAACTGTTAGTGGCGCAATGCGCCCCAACCTTAGCGGGGCTTAAAACCGGGAGCTTGTTCTCCTGCCCCGGCGGCACCAAGGCTGAAATTTTAACAGAGGTGCGGCGCTACAACGCCATGCTGATTAACCGGGGGCTGCGGATGTTGCCGGTTAAAGCGTTAAAAAACCGGGTTTTGGTTTATGTTTACCGGCCGCAAAGGCTGCAAAACGATTTAAAAGACCCATTAGCGCAGCAGCTGTTAAAAAGTAAGGGCTATCCGGTAAACAACGCCGAGCTTTGCGTGGCCTCTTTAATAAAAAGGTTAAAATACAGCACCGATTTTCCACATGAGGTTGGCTTATTTTTGGGGTATCCGCCGGCCGATGTTGCCGGCTTTATAAAATACGGCTGTGCCAAGGCTAAGCAGGTTGGCACCTGGTGCGTGTTTGGCAATGTGCAGGCGGCAACCCGCCAGTTTGAGCAATTTAAACGCTGTGTTGGCGCTTACCAAAAGGCTTTTCAGCGTCATGGCTGCTTTGAGCGGTTGTTAATTCGGCAATAGGGCAAGCGGTACGCCGGCAAGCCGGGGTGCCAAAGCTTTATTATTTATAATTGTTTTTACAAACAAGGTAAGGAGTTTTTAAAATGAGCAAAATTGCAGTAGTCTATTGGAGCGGAACCGGGAACACCGAGGCCATGGCCGCAGCTGTTGCCGAGGGGGCACAAGCAGCCGGGGCAGGGGCCGAGCTTTTTACAGCGGCCGAATTTAGCCCGGAGCAGCTGCAGGGCTTTGGCGCAGTGGCGTTTGGCTGCCCCTCTATGGGGGAGGAGCAATTGGAGGAAAGCGAGTTTGAGCCTTTGTTTTCGGCTTGCGAGGACGGCTTAAAGGGCAAAAAAACGGCGCTTTTTGGCTCTTACGGCTGGGGCGACGGCGAGTGGATGCGCAACTGGAAGGACCGTTGCCGACAGGACGGTGCCGAGCTGATTGCCGACAGTGTAATTTGTAATAACGAGCCGGACGAGGAGGCGCTGATTGCCTGCCGCGCTTTGGGTTCGGCTTTGGCGCAAAAAGCTTAACAAGAGCGTTGCGCTGTACATAGCTGCATTTTGGCAAGCGGGGCAAATTTAATTAGCGGTTCTCCCCCCCGGTTAGGCAAACGGCTAAGGTTTGCTTTTTAAGTGGCAGGCTTTTGCTGCAATTGTTGCCCTTGCCGTGGCTGCTTAAAACTCCCTCTCCCTTTCGTTGGCAAAAAAGGTTGCCAACGCGCAGTCGCCCGCCCTTTGGCGGGCGTTTTTTTATGGCGGGCAGCACCGTTTAATGTGTTGTTTTTTAAACCTTTTGTCATTTTTTTAAGGTTGAAAACTTTATGCGTTCTTGCTACAATTAGGTTGTAAAGTATTATAATACTATTTTGGGCAGGCTGGTTCAACCGCAGGTGCTAGTTAGGGTGTGATTTTACGGAGTTTTTACCAATTGAAATAACTGAAATTCGTCCTTATGTTCGTTTTGTGTTAAACACCGCGCAATGCACACACAGCCTTGCGGTGTTGCCTTACGAACATCGTTTTATTTGGTGCGTTACGGGCAGCGCCGTTTTTTTGGTAGGGCAAGAGCGGTTAGAGCTGGCCGAAAACGGCGTTTTGTACATTTCGTCGGCACAGCCGTATCAGTGTATTTGCTGCTCGGACGATTTTAGCGCCGTGTATTATTATTTTGACCTTACCACCCAAAATAAAGGCTACCATGTGCGCAATAAGCCAATGCCGGCCGTTTGTTTTGAGGAACAGCGGGTAATTTGCCGCTACCGGCTGCAGCAAAACGGGCAGCCGTTAAGCTATTTAGCAGTACAAAACGCTTATGACGCCGCAAAGTACTTAAACAAAATTTTAGCGCACGCACACCCGGCCGTGGTAGACCCCTTGCAGGAAAGCCTGCTTTCGGGCTACGCGATTTTGGCCTTGACCCACCTGTTAAAATGCCAAAACAAAACCGAAAAAAGCCGCGCCACGCGGGAGGTGGCCGACGCGGCCATGCGGTACATACACCAGCACTACGCCGAGGTGCTGGACCTGGATTCCATTGCCCGGGCGGTACGGTTTCACAAAAGCTATGTCAATCGGGCCATGCGGGAGCATGCCGGCTTTTCGGTGCACCGTTACCTGCTGCGTTACCGGCTGGAAAAGGCCATGCAGCTGCTAAGTACTACCGCCGTTACGGTAGGGGAGGTTGCAGAGCAGTGCGGCTTTCGCGATTCCAAACACTTTGCAACCGCCTTTAAACAATATTACGGGGTTTCCCCCTCTAAAATATCGGTAAGAGATCCGCTTTAGTCTTTGTTTGAAAGATTTGAATGATTTATTATTGCACAATATTATTTTTGGAGGATTCAACAATAATATTTAAAAAAAATTGCCGCAGTTTGTTTGTCAATGGCGGTAATGGTAGGCGTAATGGGTGCAACAAATTGGGGCAATTCGGCTGTTGCAGCCTCCCCAAACCTGCTTGAAACCAGCTCTTTTGAAGCGGAGGGCACTTTACCCTCTTATCTTTTATCAGACGCTAAGGCAGCGTTTTTGGCCGGCAATTTAAACGGTTGGTTTGCAGGCGGGAACGCCAATTACGGTAAAGACGGCGCCATTGTTGCAGAGGACGGGAACTATGCGCTTTCTATGACGGGCCGCGCTATGCAGCAAATAAAGGGGCTTAAAACCGGCGCGGTTTACAGCGTTCGGTTTAAGGCTAAGCGCGCCGCGGCGTACAGCAGCGCCACAGTAAATTTGCGCTGCCGTGTTGTAAAAACAAAGCTGGACGCCGAAAATTCGGTTTATCCCACTGCCGATAAGGTTGGCGGCAGCATTTACGCCCTTTACCAAACGGCTAAAGGCAGCGCGTATGTTGGCCTTGGCAACACCTACACCGAGTACAGCTTTACCTTTACCGCCGGGAGCGACATTGCAGCCGACGATTGCTTGCTGCTGCAATTTTGCGACCAAGCCGGGAACGGTGCCAAGCGCGTGATGTTGGACGATATTGTTGTTGTAAAGCAGCAAGACAGTTTACTTTACGACGGCGGATTTGACGCTACAACAGCCGTTGCCAGCGCCCCGAGCGCTGCCGATTACGCTGCAAACCATATTTGGTATCGCGTAAACGGCGACGGCAAGATCTTAACCGAATCTGATTTGAACCGCTGCTACCCGTTAAAGGGATATTTACATCAATCTGTTTTGTTCAACAAAGGCACGGTTTACACCTTAGCCTTTAAAGCTAAAAGCGCTACCGGCAGCGCAGGGGCGGCAACCTTAACCTACGCAGTTTGCAAAACGGCAAACCGCGGCACTTATGTTGCAACTAAGGATATTACATTGCAGCTAACCAACACCTGGCAAAGCTACTTTGTTACCCTGCGCGATTTAAGCGTTGAGGACGGCACCGTTTACTCTTTACGGCTGTTTGACAAGAATAACCAAAGCACCGCAAGCATTTTGCTGGACGATTTGGCATTGTACGAGGAACAGTTAAAAGATAACGGCGAAGTGACCGACCTGTTTGAGTTTATGGGCAACTCTATTCGCTCTGTTGGAAACCAGGCGCTTCGTTTTAAATATGGGGTAGAAAAATTAAAATTGCAGCGCGCGGCTTTTCACGGCTTTACTGTTTCGGAATACGGCTTTGTGGCGCAGCAAACCCAAAGCTTAAACGGTCAAGCTCTGGTAAAAGAAAATGCCAGGGCCGTACAGGCAGCGTATAAAGCGGATGGCAGCTTAGATACCGTTGTTTCGGAAACCGATTTGGAAAAGACTGTACGGGCAGCGCTGTATAATATTGGCTACAACAAGCAGCAGCAAACAACCGATTACAGCGTTTACGGTGAAAGCTTTACCTGCCGGCCTTACATTGTTTTGGTAAATGATTCGGGTTATTCGATTACCGTTTATGCCGAGCAGCAAACGGCCGATGTTTTTTCGGTAATGCAGGCTATTTTAGAGGCAACGGGCGATGACGCACAAACCAAAGCCGACCAGGCAAGCGTTGCGGCCGTACTTGAAAATAAAGATATTTTAAACGCCTACAACAGCTGGTATTCTGCTAAAACAGAATAAGAAAGGGACTTTGTATGAAAAAGAAAGAATATTTGGAGCCGGAGGTAAGCCTAACCTTGCTTCAAACAGCCACAGTTATTTGTATGAGTGGGGAAATGCCGGAAGGCGATACTGATTTAGACATGGGCTTTTAGATACCTGTTTAGATATAGGTTTTTAAATGTTGGGTTTGATGACGAGTACCGCGGCCTGCAGCAGGCGGTTGGCGTTGTTTACGGCATGAACAACGGGTTTGATAATTTAATTTTGTGGACTCTTGCCGACCAGCTTTGGCCCGGCCAGCGAAACACCAGCACCACCGCCGGTTTTTACGACGGCGTTTCCCGCCACGGCATTTTTTGGAACATTCAAGATACTATGGTGCCGAAAAAGCAGTATTACAGCTATTCGCTGCTTTCAAAATACTGCGGGCGCGGGGGCGGCAAAACCTACCCTTCGCAGCTTAGCGAATTGTACAGCGGCGTTTACACCGCTTGTATGCAGCTTGAAGGCGGCGACTGGACCTTTATTGCCGTAAACAATAATGTAGAGGATGTTAGCCTAAAGGTGCAGTTTGAAAAAGCGCTGGGCGGGGTAAAGCTTTACCGGCACCAGTATGTGGCGGCCGAGGTACAACCCAATATTGGCGCCCAAATTATTCCCGCAAATAAAACAATTTTAAGGGTGTAAAAAAGCTTTTCCGACATTCTGCGCGGAGGGAGCTTAGCGGTTTACACCACCGAAAAGGGGTAAAATTTAATGGATTACAGTACATTACCAATTTACAAAACAACACAGGTTGCCGTGCTGGGCGGCGGCTTGGCCGGTTGTGCGGCGGCGGTTGCGGCTGCCCGTAACGGCGCCAAAACCCTGCTGGTAGAAAGCGGCGGCTGCCTGGGCGGCGCGGCTACGGCCGGTTTGGTTGCGCCCATCTCCTCTACTTACACCAAAAGCCGCAAGCAAAAGTTTGGCGGAATTTTGTGGGAGTTTTTAGACCGCGTTACGCCCTACGCCGAAAAATACTGCCGGGCCGATGGTTACCCCGTTACCGCTTTGCATATATACAAATATGTACTGCTGCAGCTGCTGAAGGAGTCCGGCGCTGAAATACTGTTGCACGCCTTTTTGGCCGATGTTGTAAATAAACCAAACGGCGAAATTGATTATTTGGTGGTGGCTACTAAGGCTGGGCTGCAGCGGGTTCAGGCAGCGGTTTATATTGATACCACCGGCGACGGCGACGTTATTGGCAAAACCGCGGCCGACTGCATTATTGGCAGCGAGCCGGGCGTGTTGGGCAATTTGGTAGACGACAAGGGCCAAATGCACACCGTCACCCCCTTTGAGGTAAAAAAGGACGATTATGTTGGCCAGCTGCAGCCGGTATCGCTGATGATGTTGTTTGGGGATGTTGACCTTGAAACCGGCAAAAAATACATGAACAAACAGCTGACCTACGCCGATTTAAACCTAACCAAAGAGCAGTTTAAAGGCTGGCAGTTTTGCGGAACACCGGGCTTTGAGCCGGATGACTCCGAGCGGGTACCCATGCCGCAGGGGCGGGTTTGGCTGTGCCAGGGCCCGCGCAAAAACACGGCAATTATTAATATGTCCCGCATTATTCATGTAAACGCTTGTGATCCGCAAAGCTACTCGAACGCCGAGGTGGAGGCCGGCCTGCAGTTAATTGCAATTATAGACTTTTTGCAAAGCTTTGTACCGGGCTTTCAAAACGCTTATATGATTGAAAGCTCCTCCAGCTTAGGCGTGCGGGAGAGTCGGCGTTTAATTGGCGACTATGTATTAACCGGGCGGGATGTTATTTCCTGCAGGTCGTTTGCCGATTCGGTTGCTTACGGTTCGTATATTATAGATATTCACGACCCGTGCGGCAAGCGGATGGCCATTGGCGGCGAGGTGCAAAAGGATTATTACGCCATTCCGTACCGCTGCTTAATTACCGCTAAGGTGCCAAATTTGGGCACGGCCGGGCGCTCTATTTCGGCCGACCATGTTGCAACCTCCTCCACCCGTATTCAGGGCACCGCCATGTTAACCGGGCAAGCCATTGGCACGGCGGCCGCTTTGGCTGTGCAGGCCGGCTGCACCCTGCCGCAGGTAAGCGCCAAAAAGCTGCGGGCGCAGCTAAAGGCCGACGGCGCGTTTATTCACTGATTTTTGCCGTTTTGCTTTGTTAAAACAGCAATTCTTGCGTTTGAACCATGGCCGCACCTCTAAACGCTTTTGCAGTAGCGTTAAAAACTTAAAATTTCTTTTTAAATATCTCCCTTAAAAATACCGGCTTGTTCCCCTTGACAAAGGGGGAGCGGGCTGGTATAATTTTATTACAGTTTTACATTAGCAAATTAAAGCGTTAAAGGAGCCTTTTAAACATGAACAATTGGCAAAGCAACAGTACCGACGCGTTGTGCGACGCCTTGGTAGCCCTAAGCAGTAGGGAGGAGTGTTATGCATTTTTAGAGGATGCCTGCACCATTAAAGAGGTGCTGGATATTGCACAGCGGTTAGAGGTTGCAAAAATGCTGGCGCAGGGGGTAAGCTACGCCGTTATCAGCAAGCAAACCGGGGCCAGCACCGCTACCATTAGCCGGGTAAGCAAAGCGTACGAATACGGCTCCGGCGGGTACCAGCTGGTGCTAAAAAAAACGGCGCAAAAGTAAAGGGGGAAAATTTATGGTACAGTATTTGTTTCCGGGCGGAAAGTACAAAGCCGTTACCTTTAGCTTTGACGACGGAACGCAAAACGACGCCCGTTTGGCTCAGCTTTTAAATCGTTACAATTTGAAAGGAACCTTCCACCTAAACGGCAAAAATTATTTTAACAAAACTGCCAGCGAGCTGCAGGCGGTTAAAAATTGCTACCAGGGGCACGAAATTGCCTGCCACACCGTGCACCACGGCTTTTTAAATGTTCAGCCGGGAGTTTCGGTAGTGCACGAGGTTTTAGAAGACCGAAAAATTTTAGAACAAATTGCCGGCTACCCGGTGGTGGGTATGTCGTACCCGTTTGGGGTTGTCAGTAAAGAGGTTATTGCTGCCTTTCGCGCTTGCGGTATTGTTTACAGCCGCACAACGCAGGAAACAAACGGCAGGGCCATTCCAAACGATTTTATGCGGTGGGATCCCTCGGCCCATTTTTTAAGGGCGCAAAAAGCTATTGATCATTTTTTGCGTTTAATGCAGCACCCGTGGTTAGATGTTTTGTACCTTTGGGGGCACAGCTTTGAGCTTAAAACCGAGCAGGATTGGTCCGGTTTTGAAAAAGATCTTACCCGCATTGCTAAAAACCAGGCGGTTTGGTACGCCACGAATATTGAAATTTGCCGTTATTTAAACGCTGCCAAACAGCTGCAGTTTTCGGCTAATGAGAGCCTTTGTTTTAACCCCTGTGCTACCGATATTTGGGTAGAGGTGTTTTTGGAGGAAAACGAGACTTCTAAAACCGTTTTAGT
>URRK01000030.1 GCA_900550315.1 uncultured Oscillospiraceae bacterium
CAGGACACGAAAGCCCTTGCTTTCAAAAAAGCTTAAATATTTTTCTCTTAGCGTGTTGAGAGACATCCATTCCATACTTTAAACTACACCTCAAATTAAGCGGCAAAAGCTAAGCTTTGCCTTACAATATGCAAGGTTAATTATATGCTTTTGGGCTTTATTTGTCAAGTGCTGCGGCAAAAACGGCCCACGCAAACGGTTTTGTGTTGACTTAAAACCCCGCCCGATTTATAATATAAGGTAATCAACTGCCGTGATTGGCAGAATAGCTAATTGAATTTGCGCAAAAAAGGGGAGCTATTATGCTGCATTTTGAAAAGGAAGTACCGCTAAAGGGCGAGTATGAAATTATTGTTGCCGGCGGCGGCGTAGCCGGGGTAGCGGCGGCTGTTACGGCGGCCAGAGCCGGCAAGCGCGTGCTGTTAATTGAAAAAAGCGTTAAGCTGGGCGGCCTTGCTACTTTGGGGCTGGTAAACTTTTTTGTGCCAATGTGCAACGGGCGCGGCAAGCAAATTATTTTTGGTATGGCCGAGGAGCTTTTGCGCCGCAGCATTGCCTACGGGTACAACAGCCTGCCAAAGGAGTTTGAAAACGGCAAAATTCCCCCCGAAATATTAAAGCAATACGCCGAAAAGGGCAAGCTGCCGCCGCGGTACATGACCCGTTTTTCGGCCGAGATTTTTGCCCTGGTTTTAACCGAGCTTTGCCAAAATGAGGGGGTTGAGCTGCTGTTTGATACCGTTGTGACCCACACGGTTGCCACGGCCGACGACGCTAAAATTTTGCGCGGCTTGGTGGTGGAAAATAAATCCGGCATTGGCTATTACCGCGCCAAGGAGTTTATTGACGCCACCGGCGACGGCGATGTTATGGCCAAAATGCAGCTGCCTACCGTAACCCGCGGCAATTACCACACCTACTACGGCTTTCAGGTAACGCTGGAAAGCTGCAAGCAGGCCGTAGAGCAGCAGAATATTGACTACGCCGTAACCCCATGCTACGGCGGCAACGCCAACCTTTACGGCGGTGCCCACCCGCAGGAGATCCCGCTTTACAACGGTACCAAGGCCGAGGAGGTTAACCGCTATTTAATTAGCAACCAGCTGCAAATGTTAGAGCGGCTAAAGGCGCAAAACCGGCTGGAGCGGGATGTTGTGACTTTGCCGGGAATGCCGCAGTTTCGCACCACGCGCCGCATAGATGGCGACTACACCCTGACCGAGCAGGACGCCTTTTGCCATTTTGAGGATTCAATTGGCGCTATTTGCGATTTTGACCGCCGGGATTATTTATTCGAAATTCCTTACCGTACCATGGTAAAATCGGGGTACGATAATATTATTACCGCCGGCCGTACCGTAGCGGGCGAGGGCTACGCTTGGGATGTGCTGCGGGTCATTCCCCCGGCGATTATTACCGGGCAGGCCGCCGGGCAGGCTGCCGCGCAAGCGTTAAACGAGCGCTGCGCCGTAGCCAAGGTAAATATGCCGGCTTTGCAGGCGGCGCTGGCACAGCAGCAGGTGCAAATTCATTTTAATAATGCCGATGTGCCGGAAAAAGTAGAAAATATTCACGAGAATAACGATAATTAGTAGGTTCGTAAGCCAAAATGGCAATAATGAATAAGCCGGCTGCTTTTGGGCCTTTGCTGCGCCGCAAAAACGCAGCTGCGTGGCCGTGGCTTAGCAAAAGCGGGAGCCGGAGCGATTGCCGCTTTCGGCCAAAAGCCAACTTTATTTTTTCGGAGCGAAAGATTTATGTTAAGATGTATGCCTTTTGTAGAAGGGGACTTATTTTATAAATCGTTACCCGGCAGCGTTCGGGCGGGGCAGCCGCTGGTGCTAAAGCTTTTGCTGCCGCCGGACGGGTATGTAAAAGGCGCGGTGGCGGTTTTTAACCGTGACGGCGCCGGGGAACAGCGTTTTGAGCTGCTGCCGGACGGCTATATTGCCGAAAACGGCTTTTACACCCGCAGCTGTACCGTAACCCTGCCGGAGGGGCTTTATTTTTACCATTTTATTATGTATACCGTAGAGGGGGAGCGGCTGCTTTTAAATAGGGGCGGCGGCGTTGGGGAGTTTGACCCGCCAAACGGCACCCCTTTTCAACTAACGGTGTTTGAAAAGGATTTTGAAACGCCGGACTGGGTAAAGGGCGGCATTATTTACCAAATTTTCCCTGACCGCTTTTATAAGGCCGAAATAAAAGCCGAGATTCCGCCCGACCGTTATTTGCAAACCCGGTGGGGCGCGCAGCCGGAGTACCGGCAGCCAATGCCGCCGCAGCTAAAAACCTTGGGGAACGACTATTTTGGCGGCAACCTAAAGGGCATTACCCAAAAGCTGCCGTATTTGCAAAGCTTTGGGGTAACAATGCTTTATTTAAACCCGATTTTTGAGGCGCACTCTAACCACCGTTACAACACGGCCGATTATTTTAAAATTGACCCTATGCTGGGTACCGAGCAGGATTTTATAACCCTTTGCCAAGAGGCAAAAAAGTGCGGCATCGCTGTTATATTAGACGGCGTATTCTCCCACACCGGGGATGACAGCCGTTATTTTAACCGCTACAACCGCTACCCCACCGTAGGGGCCTACAACAGCCCGCAATCGCCCTATTACCCGTGGTACAAATTTAATCACTATCCCAACGATTACGCCAGCTGGTGGGGAGTAAAATCGCTGCCGGAGCTGGAGGAAAATAACCCCGATTACACCGAATTTATTACCGGCGAAAACGGCGTGCTGCGCTATTGGCTGCGCCGGGGGGCGGCCGGCTTTCGGTTAGATGTTGCCGACGAACTGCCGGACGAATTTTTAAACCGGGTGCGCGCGGCCATAAAGGCCGAAAACCCCAACGCCTTTTTGCTGGGTGAGGTTTGGGAGGACGCCTCCAACAAAATCAGCTACGGTAAGCGCCGACAGTTTATTCGCGGCCGGCAGTTAGATAGCGTAATGAACTACCCCTTTGCCAATGCTATTATTAGATTTTTGCGCGGCGGGCCGGCGGCCGATTTTGTTGCTGCAGTGCAAACCGTTTGCAACAATTACCCTAAACCGGTGTTAGATACTTTAATGAACCACATTGGCACGCACGACACCGCCCGCATTTTAACTGTTTTGGGCGGCGAACCGGCAAACGGCCGTGGGCGCGATTGGCAGGCGCAGCAACAGCTAAGCCCGGCCCAGTACAGCTGTGCGGTAAACCGGCTGTGCGGGGCGGCGCTGCTGCAGTACACCTTGGTTGGCGTGCCCTCCCTTTACTACGGCGACGAAGCCGGCCTTACCGGCTACGGCGACCCGTTTTGCCGCGGCTGCTTTCCCTGGGGTAAGGCCGATGAAACCTTAACGGCCTACTACCAAAAGCTGGGCCGCGCCAGAAGGGGCTGCAAGGCCTTTGTTAAGGGCAGCTTAGAGTTTTTAACCGTGCAGGAAAAGCTGGTTGCCTACCGGCGGCAGGACGGTGAAAGCTGCGCCTTAATAGCGGTAAACCGAAACGATTACCCCGTTACGGTAGATTTTAACGCCCCGCTGCAACAGTTCCAATTAATTTTTGGCAACGCGGTGCAGGGCAGCAAAATAAAGGTAGAGCCCTTTGGGCTTTGCCTGCTAACGAAATAAGGGATTATTTTGAAAAGAAAATTTTTTACAATAGCGCTGTGCGCGGTTATTGTTTTAACCGTGCTGTTTATTTTTTCGCAGTCGCTTTTAGGAATTTCGGCCTCGCAAAAGGAGAGCGGAAGCGTGCTGAAAGCCGTTTCCCCGGTTTTAGAGGTTTTTGTAGGCCGCGGGAATGTAACCAACCATTTGGTGCGCAAGCTTGCCCATTTTACCGAGTTTTTTGCTTTGGGTGCCGAGCTTTCAGCGCTGCTTTGGGTTCGCGGTGCCGTTGGGGCTCAGCGCTATTTAAACGGCATTTTTGTTGGTGCTGCGGTGGCTTTATGCGATGAGACCGTGCAGCTTTTTACCGGCCGCGGCTCGCAGGTGCAGGATGTTTGGTTAGATATTTTCGGCGCCGTTTGCGGCCTGCTTTTTGTAGCCTTGCTGCGGGCGCTGGTAACTGCTATTAAAACGCGCCGCCCAAAACGGCAAAAAACCGAGCTTTAACTTGTTAAATTTTTTAAAGCATAAAACGAATGTGTGGGGCAAAAAAATTAAAGTGAACCCGTAGCTGTTTAAAACCGGCCGGAAATTATTAATTATTAAACCCAAAATTAAAAAGCAGCCAACAGGTTTAAAAGCAGCGTGCCTTTAAAAAGCCAAATAAAAATCAACCCTAAATTCTATTTTTGCGGCGTTCACGCCGCATTTTTTGTTTTTCCGCTGGCATGCGCGGCGGAAAAACACCTTGTAAGCGAAAAACCGCTTAATAAGCGGTTTTTCAAGAGCACTGGGGTGGTATTGGCGGGGATAGAGGGCAGTCCAAAAATCTCTGATTTTCGAGCGAGCGGCATTCCCGTCTAGGAGCGTGTTGACTTTTTGCGACACGCTCACCAACCCGCAGGGCTTAAAGCTTTGCAGGTTGGTTTGTTTTTGTTGTTTTGCTTTGGCTGTAGCGGTAACCTTTTATTTTGGCCGGTAGGGTTGTTTTAAAAATCGGCGGTACCAGTAAAAGCCAACGCCGGTTGTAACGGCCTCGGTTACCGGAAAGGTTAGCCAAAAACAGTTTAGCCCAAAGCGCGAAAATAAGTACCCCAGCGGAACAAATAAAATAACCGTGCGCAAAACGGTTAGCAGCGCGCTTTGCACGCCGCGGCCCACCGCCCCAAAAAATACGGGAAAGGTAAGGGAGGGCACCATGCCCAAAAAGCTAAGCCCGGTAAAAATAAAGCCCACCTTGCCAATGGCAATAACGGCTGCGTTGCTGGTAAAAACCCGAAGCATGGGGCCGGGAACGGTTACAAAGCACAGCGTGCCCAGCGCCATAAGGCTTACGCCAAAAGCAACGGCGCCGGCTAAGGCCTTTTGGCAGCGGGAAATGTTTTTAGCGGCGTAGTTGTAGCTAACAACCGGCACAATGCAGGTTTGCATTGCCCCTAACGGAATAAAGAAAAAGCTTTGCCATTTGTAATAAAGCCCTAAGGTGGTTACGGCGTCGTCCGAAAATCCGGCCAAAATTAAATTCAGCCCAAAAATGTAAAAGGTGTAGGCCGATTGCATTAAAACATTTGGCGCGCCAAAGGCAAAAATCCGCTTTAAAAGCGGCGGCAGCGGCCAACCCCTTTGCGGCTTGCAAAACCCTTTTTTAAAAACAACCGCCGCTGCGGCAACCTGGCCGGTTACGGTGGCAATGGCCGCCCCGGCAATGCCAAGCCGCGGCAGCCCTAACAGCCCAAAAATCAGTAGCGGGTCTAAAACAATGTTGGTAACGGCCCCAACAATTTGCGCCAGCATGGGGGTTTTCATGTTGCCGTGCGCCTGCAAAATTTTTGTCCAAACGCTTTCTAAAAACAGGCCAAAGCTAAAAACGCAAACAATGCGGCCGTAAACGGTAACATCCTTAATAACCTCGGCCGATTCGGTAGAAAGCCGGGCGTAAAGCGGCATACCAAAGTAGCCCAAAGCGGCAAACAAAAGCCACAAGCAAAGGGCAAGCGGCGTGCCAACCCCGGCAAAGGCTTTGGCCTGCTGCGCTTTTCCGGCACCAAGCTTTGCCGCCATGGCGGTGTTAATGCCAACGCCGGTGCCAACGGCTAAAGCAATCATTAACAGCTGCACCGGGTAAATTACCGAAAGGGCGGTTAGCCCACTGCCGGCAAAGCGGCCAACAAACAGGCTGTCTACAATATTGTAAAGGGCTTGAATCAGCTGGGCAAGCATTACCGGCGGTGCCAGCTTTAAAAGAATTTTGCTAATTTTCTCCTGCCCAAAAAGCTTAGCGGATTCCATATAATTGCTCCCGTAACAAATTAACGCACCCGGCAGTTGTTGCGGGGTGCGTTAAAATTATAGTGCGGTTTTCGGGGCTTGTCAATCCCCCGTTAAAAATTCTGGGCAAACAAGCAAAAATAAGCTCCAACCCACTTTCAACACTCAATTTTTTGCGTTGCAGTGTTAAAATGCTTGCTTTTAAAATATTTCTTTAAAATTGGTATTTGTATGTGTGCGCAATAACGAAGCTGCGCCGGTGTTACATATCCGCCACCATGGTGCGGTCAATGGTGTCTACCGTGTAATCCTGCGGATTTGTAATGCGGTAGGGGGCGTTTAGGCGAATATCGGCGCTGGAGGCCCCAATTAAAATGTTGTAAACGCCGGATTCAACATGCCAGTGGTGCAGGCAGGTGTTGTAGTAGGCAAAGCTGCGAAAATCCAATGTAAATTCAACCGTTTGGCTCTCCCCGGGCTGCAGGGCAATTTTAGCAAAGTCCTTTAGCTCTTTTTGCGGTTTAGAAATTACCGAGGCTTCATCGGCAACATAAAGCTGAACCGTTTCCTTACCCGCAACGCTGCCGGTGTTGGCAACCTCAAAGCGCACGGTAAGCGTGCTGTTGGGGTTGTTGGTTTCGGCCTGGCTTAGGGTTAAATTGCGGTAGGCAAAGCTGGTGTAGGAAAGCCCGTGACCAAAGGGGTACCAAACCTGCTCGGGGTGCCGGTCAAAATAACGGTAGCCAACCTGCCACTGCTCGGGGTAGGTTACCTTTAAGCCGTCGCCGGGGTAGTCCAGCAGCGGGTTTAGGTTGTAGCTAAAGGTTTCGGCCAGCTTGCCCGAGGGGTTTACCCTGCCAAACAGCACATCGGCAATCGCGCTGCCGCCGGCCTCGCCGCAGATCCACATTTGCACAATGGCTTTTACCTTGTTTTTCCAGCGGCCGGGAATAACGGCCGAGCCGCTTTGCAGCACCACCACAACATTTTCGCAGTGGCTGCAAATGCTTTCAATACAGGTGTTCATGTAGTTTTCTAACTGATTACTGTTTTTGTCCAGCCCCTCGGTCTCAAAATGAATCAGGCTGCCAACAAACACAATGGCTAAATCGCACTTTTTGGCAGCGGCGCCGGCGTCCCCGCGAATACGGTCGCGGTTGGGCATTTCGTGGTTGTTAAACAGCTCAAAATATTCCACCTGCGTTTGGTTGCCAATCATGCTTTTCATGCATTGCAGCGGGCTGTCTATCATCTGCTTTTCGGTGTGCACGGTAGAACTGCCGCCGCCCATGTAGGTGGGGTTTTCAGCCAAGCCGCCCATTACGCCAATGTGCCGGTATTTTTTAGGAACAATTGGTAAAATGTTATCCTCATTTTTCAGCAGGGTAATGGCTTCGTCGGCAATTTCTTTGGCCAAGGCGTGCTGCTTTTGGCGGTTGTAGGGGGTGGCGTTGCGCTCGGCGGCCTTTGTGGCGCTTAAAAATTCTAAAAGCTCGCCTAAAGCGGCGTCAATTTCCTGCTCGGTAATTACGCCGCTTTCCACGGCCTTTTTTAGCTGCAACTCAATATTCTTGTTTTTCGGCATTTGCAGGTTCATGCCGTTTTTTAACGCCAGGGCAATGTTATGTACCGAACCCCAATCCGAAATCACCACGCCGTCAAAGCCCCATTCGTCCCGCAAAATGTCTTTCAGCAGCCATTTGTTTTCCGAGCAGTAAATGGCGTTTAGCTTGTTGTAGGCGTTCATTACGCTGGTAGGCTTGCCCTTTTTAACGGCAATTTCAAACCCGCGCAGGTAAATTTCGCGCAGGGTGCGTTCGTCAACCTCCGAGCTGCCGGTGCCGCGGTCAACCTCTTGGTTGTTGGCGGCAAAGTGCTTTAGGCTGGTGCCAACGCCGCAGCTTTGCACTCCTTTAATGTAAGCGGCGCCAAGCTCGCCGGCCAGCACCGGGTCCTCCGAAAAGTATTCAAAATTCCGGCCGCAAAGAGGGTGGCGCTTAATGTTAATGCCGGGGCCTAATAAAACATCTACGCCTTCGGCAATACAGTCGCGCCCAAGGCCCTGACCCATTTTAAAAAGCAGCTCCCGGTTCCAGGTTGCCGAGGCGGCCGAGGCGGTTGGAAAGCAAACGCAGCCGCCCGGAATACTGCAGGGCTTGCCGCTGCTGGTGCGCACCCCGTGGGGGCCGTCGGCCATTTCAATAGCCGGCACCCCCAGCCGCGGCAGCGCGGCGGTAACCAACATGTTTGCCCCGGTAAGAAGCATAGCCTTTTCGGCAAAGGACATTTGGCTAAGCTTTTGTTGCGTTTCAAACTTCATACCCTATTCCCCTTAGCTTTTAAAAATTACAATGTTAGTATACTATACCTAACGGGGAATTGCAAGAAAAGCCGGGCAGTTGCCGCCAAAAGGTAACTATTTTGCACCTTTTAGCAATATTTTACACTACTTAATTTTGGTGCGCACAAACAGCTTGGCAAAGTCCTTTGCGTTAAAGGGGAACACCGGGTAGCAGTACTTTTTGCCCAGCATTGTTTGTGAAAGCAGCATAACCAAAATAAAAAACGCCGTACCGCCCAAAAGGCCCCAAAAATGCCACAGCTGCACCGCCACCAGCAGTACAATGCGCATGAACTTTTGCGCGTAACCCATTTCAAAGCTGGGCTGACAAAACGAGGCGATTGCTACAAACGACATATATAAAATGCAATCGGTTGCAAACCACCCGCACTGAATGGCAAAATCCGAAAGCAGCAGGCCGCCAATAATGCTCAGCGAGCTGGAAAGGTTCTCCGGCGTGTTGAGCGAGGCCAGCCGCAGTCCGTCTATTACCACCTCTAAAATCAGCAGCTGGGCCAAAATCGGCATCATGCCGTCTTTAGATTCGGGCAGTATGAATTTTAAAAAGTCGGGTACATGGTCCGGCATTTGCACAAAAAGCAAAAAAATGGGGATTAAATAAACCGTAAGCAACGAAATAATAAGCCGCACGATGCGAATATAGGTGGATGTAATTGGCGGAAAATAGTAATCGTTCGCTTCTTTCGAAAAATCAGCAAAGCTGGTGGGTAAAATCATTACCGCCGGCGAGTTGTCCATAACCAGCAAAATTTTGCCCTCAATGGCGCAGGCGCTGGCATAATCCGGCCGTTCGCTGAATTTTACCTTAGGAAAGGGGTTGAACACCGAGGTGGGAATCAGCAGTTCCGAAAGGGCCTGCTGCGTCATAGAAATACCCTCTACCTTTACGGCGTCCAGCCGCTGCCGCAGCGTTTTTAACAGCTTTTGGTTTACCTTGCCGTCAATGTAGCAAATGGCAACATCAACCTTGGATCCGGTGCCAACCCGGTGGTATTCCATGCGCAGGCGGCTGTCACGAATACGACGGCGGATCATGGCGGTGTTAAAAATCAGCGTTTCTACAAAACCGTCCCGCGCACCGCGCAGCGAGCGGTCTTTTTCGGGTTCGGAAATGGAGCGGGCGGGGTATTGCCGGGTATCTATCAGCATGACACCCTCAATGCCGTCCAGCAGCAGCGCGCACGGGCCGGAAAGCACCTCGGTCACTACTTTTTCGGGGTCGTATGCCGCTTCTGCCTCTACATACGGAATAAACCGCTTGGAAAAGTCGTCCATGTTTTCCACGCCGCTAAGCTCGTCGCTTTTAATCTTAAAAAAGAACTCCATCATTTTTTCAAAAACTTCGTCTTTTATAAAACCGTCAATAAAATATAGTACGGCGCGGCGGCCGCCAATAATTAAGTTGCGCTTTACTAAGTCAAAACTGTTTTCCGGCTGCAGCGCGTCGTCTAACTGCGTAATCACCTTTTCAAAATCCATGTTGCTCGGGCTCCTTTTTCTTTTTGTGGCAATGTGGGTTGCCGGTACAAAATGTAGTATGACCCTTTGCGGCCGCACTCATTCAAAAAAAGGTTGTTTTTTCCTTTGCTTTTACAAAAATATAACCAAAAAAGGCGTTTTCAGGGCCTTTTTGTGTTGTTCTTTGCCCGGTTTAGGTTTTAAAAACAGCACAATTTATTGTGTAACGCTGTAAAAAATATAACAAGATGTTGTGAAATTACTCTTGACAACCACTATTAGAACTGCTATAATAGACAAGCTGATGAAAGTTTTGCGCCGGTTTAGTGCGCTTTAAAACCTAATTTTGGGAACGAAGGGGATTTTTTACCATGAACATTATTAAAAGAAGCGGGGCAGAGGTTGTTTTTGACCCGAAAAAAATTGAAATAGCCGTTGCCAAGGCCAACGAAAGCGTTGTGCCGAGCGCCCGTATGACACCGGTGCAAATTAAACGCATTGCCGAGGATGTTGAAAGCGCTGCTTTAAACATTAACCGCTCGCTAAGCGTAGAAGAAATTCAAGATATGGTAGAAGCTCAAATCATGAACCAACGGGCCTTTGATGTTGCCCGCCGCTACATAACCTACCGTTATAACCGCGCTTTGGTTCGTAAATCCAACACCACCGATGATCAAATTTTAAGCTTAATTGAGTGTAACAATGAGGAAGTTAAGCAGGAAAACTCTAACAAAAACCCCACGGTAAACAGCGTTCAGCGCGACTATATGGCCGGCGAGGTCAGCAAAGACATTACCAAGCGCTTGCTTCTTCCAAATGACATTGTAGAAGCGCATGAGCAGGGCCTCATCCATTTCCATGATGCGGATTATTTTGCCCAGCACATGCACAATTGCGATTTAGTTAATTTAGAGGATATGCTGCAAAACGGCACGGTAATTTCCGGCACTTTAATTGAAAAACCGCACAGCTTTTCAACCGCCTGCAACATTGCAACGCAAATTATTGCGCAGGTGGCCTCCTGTCAGTACGGTGGGCAAAGCATTAGTTTAACGCACCTGGCCCCGTTTGTAGATATTAGCCGTCAAAAAATTCGCCGCACTGTAGTCGAGGAGCTGCGCGAGGTAGACGAAAACGCCACCGAGGAAATGATTGACCGCATTACCGAGCGCCGCCTGCGCGAAGAGGTTAAAAGTGGCGTTCAAATGATACAATATCAGGTTGTAACCTTAATGACGACCAACGGCCAGGCTCCGTTTGTAACGGTATTTATGTATTTAAACGAGGCAAAAAACGAGCAGGAGCGCGCCGATTTGGCCTTGATTATTGAAGAAACGCTGAAGCAGCGCTACCGGGGCGTTAAAAACGAAAAAGGCGTTTGGATCACTCCGGCCTTTCCAAAACTGATTTATGTTTTAGAGGAGGATAATATTACCGAAGGTACCCCTTACTATTACCTCACCAAGCTGGCGGCCAAATGCACCGCTAAGCGCATGGTGCCCGATTATATCTCCGAAAAAATTATGCTGCAAAACAAGGTAGATAAAAACGGCGAGGGGCACTGCTACACCTGCATGGGCTGCCGCAGCTTTTTAACTCCTTATGTAGATGAAAACGGCAAGCCAAAGTATTACGGCCGCTTTAACCAGGGTGTTGTTACGGTTAATTTGGTAGATATTGGACTTTCGGCTAACGGGAACTTAGACCGTTTTTGGCAGATTTTTGACGAGCGCATGGAACTGTGCCACCGGGCGCTGCAATGCCGCCACGAGCGCTTGACCGGAACGGTTTCGGACGCGGCGCCTATTCTTTGGCAGCACGGCGCGCTGGCCCGGCTGAAAAAGGGCGAAACCATTGATAAATTATTGCATGGCGGGTATTCTACTATTTCCTTAGGCTACGCCGGGCTGTGGGAGTGCGTTTACAGCCTGAACGGCAAAAAGCTGACCGACCCGGAGGGGGAGGCTTTAGGCCTTGCCATTATGCAAAAGCTAAACGAGTACACCGCGAAGTGGAAAGCAGCGGAAAACATTGATTATTCGCTGTACGGCACCCCGCTGGAAAGCACCACCTACAAGTTTGCCAAGTGCCTG
>URRK01000031.1 GCA_900550315.1 uncultured Oscillospiraceae bacterium
TGCACAAAATTAAAACCGAAACAACTGCCGCAGCAATTGCAATAAATTTACGCATAATTTACCCCCAAGGTTTTAAATTTACCGGCGCGCTAACGGCACCAAATTTTTTATTATTGTACCATAAAATTTCGGCTCTGTCAAACCTTTTGCGCTGCCTTTTAAAACGAATTTAAAAAATTACCTGTTTTTTTGTAAAAAGGTGTAATTTTCCCTTTTAAAATAGCAAGTAATGTGGTATGATATTAAAGGAATTTATTTAGGAGGAATAAATACATGGCAACCATTACATTTAAGCACACCCCGTTTGGCGATTTAGCGCTGATTAGCATGCGCGGCTGCGAGGAGCTAGCCAAAAAGGTAGATTATTACCTTACCCAGTGGCGCGAGGCCCCTACCGGCCATTCTTATGTTATTCCGGGCATTTGCCCGCGCTTTGGCACCGGCGAAGGCAAGGCCGTTTTAAACCACACCGCCCGCGGAATTGACGCCTACATACTTTGCGACTGCTTTAATTATTCGGTAACCTACAAAATGTACGGCCAAACGGTGCCAATGAGCCCGGATGACCATTTTCAAGACCTAAAACGCATAATTGCGGCCCTTGGCGGCAAAGCCCGTAGAATTACGGTTATTATGCCAATGCTTTACGAGGGGCGCCAACACCGCCGCTCTACCCGTGAATCGTTAGACTGCGCCATGGCTTTGCAGGAGCTGATTTCCATGGGCGTTTCAAACATTATTACCTTTGACGCGCACGACCCGCGTATTTGTAACGCTATTCCGCTCGGCGGATTTGATAACGTTCAGTGCTCCTACCAAATGATTAAAGCTTTAATTCGCAATGTGCCGGATGTACAAATTGATTGCGAACACATGATGATTGTTTCGCCGGATGAAGGTGGCATGGGCCGTTGTATTTATTATTCCTCTGTTTTAGGGTTAGAGCTTGGCATGTTTTACAAACGGCGCGATTATTCTACCATTGTAGACGGCCGCAACCCCATTGTAGCGCACGAATTTTTGGGCGATAATGTTGAGGGAAAAGACCTGGTGTTGGTAGACGACATGATTTCCTCGGGCGAATCGATGCTAGATATTGCCGCTAAGCTGAAAGCAAAAGGCGCCAAACGCATTTTTGTTTTTACCACCTTTGGCTTGTTTGTAGACGGGTTAGAAAAATTTGACGAATACTACAACAACGGGCTAATTGACCGTGTATTTACCACCAATTTAATTTACAACCCGCCGGAGCTGTTACAGCGGGAATGGTACTGCAATGTAGATATGTCGAAATACATTGCCTATTTAATTGATACTTTAAATTACGACAATTCTATTAGCCGCTTGTTAGACCCTGCCGACCGCATTAACAACATTATGGAAAAGCATGTAAAAGAGCTGCAGGAGCAAAAATAATTAAATTGCCAATCATAACCACCCGTTTGACGGGTGGTTATGATTAAGGGTGCTTTTAAATTTAGCAGCCGCAGACGCTTTAAAGCAAAGGCAAACCAAAGCAACAAAAACCAATGTTTTAAAACAGCAAAACAATTTAAAGCAATTAAAATGCGGATATTCCAAACGCCGGAATATCCGCAAAATAATTTAAAGCAGAAAGCAAATACCAAAGGGCAATGCAAAAAATATTTAAATGCTTTAAGAAGGAGCAATTAAATTTCAATATCCTCTAACATAATTTTGTACTGGTCGGCCGAAAGGCCCTCCCGCTGGCAGCGGTCGCGCAGCTCACGCGCTTTTTTAGACCAGTTTTTAAATTCCCAGTCGTACAGCTTGGCGTTGCGGTATTTTGAGTGCATGCGTTTGTAGGCCTTGTTGTATTCCTTGTAAACCGGGTCGCCCGCGTGGCTTTCTTTGTAAGATTTCATTGCCCCAACGCCCGAGCAGCGCTGCCCGTCTACCGGGTTTACGCGGCTGCAATATTCGCAATCGCTGCGCCCGCTTGGCACAAAAAATTCCCCGCAGCAACGGCACTTTTTAACCGGCAGCTGCAGCTTTACCGCGTAAAACAGCTCTAACGAGATCATATCGTCCGGGTTTAAAATTTCGTATTCCTCTACCACCGGGCTTTCGCTCTCGGCAAATACGGTTTTAACGGTGCCTAAGGTGGCGTTGCGCTCAAAATCGTACAGGGTTGCAATGCCAACGTTAAATTTGCTTACAATACCGCTGTTTTTATCGGTTTTTAAAATATAAAATCGCTGCATATCGGTATATTTTTGCATAGAGGCCGAAGGCTCAAACACAAACTGCAAAAAACCCTTGGCGCGGGTGCGTCGGTATTCTAAATCCTCAAAAATAACCAACATCAGCCAGGCGGCCCAAGGCTCAAGGTCGTTTTGCTGGGGGCGATCCTCCCCGTGTTTTTGCAAAACTTCTTGCGATAAAAAGCTTTCCAGCATGATATGCAGCCGACGGCGGCCGGCGCAGCACTCTAACAAACATTCGGCGTAAAAACGCAGGTAAATAAATAAATAGGGGTTGGTTTCTAACGCTTTGCGCAAAAAAGGTACATAGGCGCCAATGGTTGGGGTGTCAATCCTGTTAGAAACATCGGCTAAGAACTTGTGCTGCAAAATTTGAAACAGCCGTTCCGAAATTTGCGGGCTAACGGCGGTATAATCGCTTAAAGCGCCGCCCAAACTGTATTTAGATTTTTCTACCTGCCCGCCGGCGGCAAGCACAAACCGAAAGTATAAATCTTTTTTATAAAACAAAGCCCAACCTATCAAAACAACACCCCCAGAGTCGCAGCAAATACAAGCGGCTAAAATCATAATAGAAAATACATAATATTATTATACATTTTTGCTCTAAAAAGTCAAGGCACATTTACAAAATCTACCGCAAATTTAATTGGCGGACAGTAAAATTCTACGCTCGCTTACCGTAAAGGCAAAAAAATGCCGCAAAGAAGTGGGGAGAATCCTTTGCGGCGAAAATATATCTGCCGTGCAAAACAGCGGCAGTGCAACGCGTGGGAGAACGCGTTACAAACATAATTAAGTTGCGGCGCATGCCTTTGCAAAGCGGCTTGCCAAAAAATCACTATTTTACCCTTTTAAGGCGGTTTTGCTGCGGGCATAACGGTTAAACGGTTAGTCGTTTCGGGTGGTGTAAACCGCAACGGCACCGGATGGCAGCTCGTCGCAAAAGTCGGCGGTAACATTTTCAAAGATTTTAGAAACGCCAATGAGCTCGGCTTTTTCGGTAGGCTGAATGGTCGCGGGGTTGTAAAGCCTGCGGTACAGTGTTGGCCCGGCTAACGGTTTTTTTAAGCTTACGGTAATCGGAACCGTTGTTCTGTTACTGTTGGTTACCAAAAAACTAACTTCTCCATGCTCGTTTTGCAGGCAGGCCAAGTAAACGCCGTCATATTCGACCAAAAAAGCACCCTCTATTATACAAAAAGATTTTCTGCATTATTGGTGATTTTTAAAGCCCCATTGCTGTTGTTTGTTTTTTCTGTAGTTAAGGCCAATATTGCTTGAGCTACCAAAGTTGGTATTTCCTCTTCAGAATCGTAAGAAACTTCTTTTGTTGAGTTATTAAACTTTGCATACAGGGTTGTGCTGGCGGTTGGGAAGGT
Organism: uncultured Oscillospiraceae bacterium; assembly: GCA_900550315.1. Classification (GTDB taxonomy): domain Bacteria; phylum Bacillota; class Clostridia; order Oscillospirales; family Acutalibacteraceae; genus UMGS1279. The sequence goes on from URRK01000031.1 coordinate 3,608, forward strand.
GGTACCCGTAAAGGCAGTGGTAAAATCGGCGTCCTCATACCAGCCGTCAAAGCTGTAGCCCTCTTTTTCCGGGATGCGGGGCAGCGTTAATGCCGAACCCGGCAGGCCCCATGCGTTGGTCAATTACCGTGCCGTCGGCCTCTTTAAAATCTACCGTAACCGGAGCAACTTCGGTAAGAGTAATGTCATCTGCATACCATGCTATTTTTCCATAACTTTGAAGTCCAATATAGCTATAAGCTTTTTCTGTTGTAAATGTCACAATTAATTTTCCCCAGCTATCTGTTGGAAAATTAACCGAGTATTCAATTCTCTTTATTTCTGCATTAACTAATCCCCAGTTGTTATTTCCGGCGCCTACTATTCCCAAATAGCCATTATGGCCACCACCAGGTAAATTTGCATTCGCAGTCGCTCGTTTAACATACATTTCCAAAGTATAGGTTTTACCGGCAGGCAATGAAACTGCCTTATCGGTTAAAGAAATTACACCATTTGCACCGTTACCGTCAAAATATAAGGATGAATCTCCCGTACGGACAAACGAATCGCTTTCCTCGGTTTTGGTGTAACGAGAAAACGGAAAGCCGGTTCCACTAACATGGGCACCGCCCCAATTATATTCGTCCTCAAAGCCTTGAAAAATTCGCTGCGGCTCGGCCGCTGCGCCGGGCACTACCAACAGCCCTAACAGCAGCGCACAACTAAGAATAACGGAACAGATTTTTTTCATAAACTACACTCCCTACGAAAATTTGTGAGTTCAACCAGCCGCCTGGCGGGCACTCACCCTGCCCTACCGGCGCTTTCAACAGCATTTGGCGCAAAAAATGGCATTATTTTACACCTACGGTTCATATCTTGCACCTTTTTGTGAAAATACAGCCGTTTTGTTTACATTGCTTAATAGTTGCGAAATGTACAAGCAGTTTTAGGAACAAAAGCACGGCATTTTCTTATCCTCAGTTTAATACTTTCAATTCTTTAAGTCAATGGAACATCTTGACATTAGGTGTAAAATATTACCCTCTTTGGCTGTTAACAGATTGCAAAATTACTTTCTATTCAAGTTGCCGTACGCTAAAGCCCGCAAAAAATTAGTAGAAAAACATACAGCTTGTTCTGTTTTTTACATGGCTTTTTAAAAATTGGCGTGGTACAGTAAAAGTGTACCGGCAGGCTTAGGCCAGAAAAAAATTTTAACTTGTTTTTTAGGCGGTAACGCGTTAAATTGCCTGTAAGGCAAACGTCTGCAAAAGCTTGGCGCAGCACTGCATAAATTACAACAAGCAAAACCCAAAGCCGGTCAAAGCGCAAATTTGCTGTAAAATTAATTTAAAGGGGTATTGAGATGTTAAATTACAATTTAAAAATTGGTTTGGCGCCCATGCGCCGCAACACCACCGACCGCCCGGCCAAAACCTTTTTAACCTGGAGCTCGGCCGAGGAGCGCGGCCACCGCTTTGTAGATTACATTGAAAAAAACTTTACCACCGAACAGATAACCTTTGTTAACAGCCGCGGCCTTGGCTGTAAAGACTTAATTTTTGACGAGAAAAGCACCAACCAGCTGGCCGAGCGCTTTTTGGCCGACAAGGTTGACGCCGTTTTTATTATTAACTGCAACTTTGGAAACGAGGAAGCCGCCGCCCAGCTGGCCAAGGCGGTTGGCAAGCCAGTGCTGCTTTGGGCCCCGTTAGATGACGAATATTACGAACATGGTATGCGCCCCACCGATTCGCAGTGCGGTTTATTCGGCGTTTCACGCCAGCTGCAGCGGTATCACATTCCCTTTTCGCATCTGCCGTGCTGCCGGGTAGAGGAACCGGAGTTTGCCGAGGGCTTGAAACGCTTTTTTAACGTTGCCTGCATGGTTAAAAACTTTACCGGTCTAAAGGTTGGCCAGGTTGGTATTCGGCCGGCGCCGTTTTATTCGGTTATTTGGAACGAGGGCGAATTAATGGAGCGGTTTGGGCTGCGCATTGTGCCCTTTAACTTAGCCGTTATTTTAGAAAAGTTTAATACCGTACTTAAAACCGAGCAGCAAGAAATTGCAAAAATGGAGCAATTTATTTGCAGCCATTACCAAATGGACGACCTAACGCCAAAATATCTGACCCGCATGGCCGCGCTGGTTATTATGTACCGGCAGCTGTTTGAGGAAAACAATTTAGATGTTATTTCGGCCGAATGTTGGACCGCCACCCCGCAGCTGTTTGACGGACTGGCCCCCTGCGCCGTGTACGGAATTTTAAACGATATGGGCTACATAATCTCCTGCGAGAGCGATATGCACTGTGCTTTAACAATGGTGCTGCTGAGCAGCGCCGCCTTAGGGCACGAGCGGCCGTTTTTAGGGGAATTTACCGTGCGTCACCCCGAAAACAAAAATGCCGAGCTTCTTTGGCACTGCGGACCGTTCCCCCTTTCGGTAAAAGCAAACGATTGCCCGGCCGAGCTGGTAAACCAGCGTGAATGGTTCCGCGCCAAGGACGGCGTTTACACCGTTGCCCGCTTAGAGCAGGAGCACGGCAATTACCTGCTGCTGCCTATGCTTTGCCACACTGTTCCCGGCCCGCAAACGCACGGCACCTACCTTTGGGGCGAATTTAAAAACCTGCAAAAGGTAGAGGACCGTTTGTTAGACGGCCCATACATTCACCATTTTTGCGAGATTTTGGGCGATTACACCGCCGAGCTGCGCGAGTTTACCAAGTATTTTACGGCTTTAAAAATTGATACCGCGTTGGACGATTAATTGTTTTGGGGGGATGATTGAATGAACCGGGAAGCTTTAGCGCAACTGCAAGCCAAAAACCCCACGCTGCCGCTGCTGCCGGTAACGGCGCCGGAATTTGCCGAATACGGCCGCCTGCTGCCCCAAAGCGGCGCCGCCTTTTTAAAGGCGGCCGAAGCGTTGAAACGGCCGGCGCAAGGCAGCGAGTACTTAGCCGGCGTGCCGGCGTTTGAGGCGCTGCCCGACTGCGCGCCGCTAAGCCTTGCCGTTTTTGGCGGGCTAAAAACCCAATTTGGCTACTGCCACGGCCACAACAGCCAATTAAACGCCGCCGAATGGCACTGCTGCAGCGAACTAAACATTGCCGTAACCAACTTGGTATTAATTTTAGGCCGCCGCAGCGACCTTAAAAACAATTGGCTGAACACCAAAAAAATGCAGGCCTTTTACCTGCCGGCCGGCACGGTTGCCGAAATTTACGCCACCACCCTGCACTTTTGCCCGTGCGAGGTGCAGACGCAGGGCTTTGGCTGCGTAGTTGGCCTGCCGGTTGGCACCAACCTGCCGCTGCCCGAGGGCAGCGAGGGGCAGGGCCTGCTGTTTCGGCAAAACAAATGGCTATTGGCGCACGAGCAAAACACCGCCCTGTTGCAGCGCGGCGCTGTTGCCGGGTTAACCGGCGAAAATTACACGGTTTTGTATTAATCCCGGCAAAATAAACCGCCTTGTAAAAACACCAACAAAGCTTACCGGGCAGCTGCAACTAAATTTGCCGGGCTTGGCACAAACATCAATGCCAAATTTGCCCCAATAAGCCTTTTAAAAAGCCTTTGCTTACACGAAAAACCGCCTTTAACCTTAAAAAGGTTAAAGGCGGTTTTGCTGCTATTTGTAAAATTAAATTATTCGCCAATTAAGGCAGAGGTTAAGCAGTAGGTGCCGGCGGTGCAGGTTATGCGAACCGTTACAGGCCCCTGCACGCTGCCGGTGTAGGTGCCGGAGGCCCAGTTCAACGCGCTGCCGGAGGAAATTGCAGTATCTTTTAACACTTCGGTTCCGTTTACGGTAACGGTTACCGCGGCGTTTTGCGCAACTGTAAAGTTATTGCCGCTTTGGCCGTCAACCTCTTTAATTACGGCGTTGCCCTGAATATGCATTAGGGTTAGGCTTTGCAGCGAATTTAAAGTAAACTCCAAATAGCCGCCCTGTTCAATAAGCCAAGGCTCCCAATTAAAAATGGTATTGGCGTCGCGGTTGCCGTAAAAGCCGGTGTGAACCTTTTCGGCCTTGCTTAGCTTTGCCCCAACATTGCCTTTGGTATACATGGTAACGCCAAGGTAAGCGGCGGTTTCACTGTGCAGGCAGCTTTGCGGCAGGGCGGGCACGGTTTGGTCAATGGTTTGCAATTCGTTCAGCACCGTTTGCAGGTAGTAGCTTACAGCGTTGGCTGCCAGTCGGTGCCCCGCGTTATTGGGGTGAATGTAGTCTCCCCAAAGGGCCGTCCACTGGGCTAAATCGGCGCCGTCACTTTTGCCGTCTTTATTGCTGTCTAAATAATCCCACAGTGCGCCGTAGTAATTAACGGTTGGCACATTGTAGTACTCCAGCACCGGCAGATGCATTGCCTCGCGGTTCGGCTTGCGCTCGCAGGTGCCGTTGCCGCCGTTATATTTGCTGCTTTCTACTGCGCCGAACAAAATGGCAACGGTTGCAATTTTGTGCTCCAGCAGGGTGCGAATGACGGCCTCATAGCTGTAAGCGTAGCGTTGCTCGTCCTGGTCGTTGGTGGTAAAATCTACAAGAACTAAATCGGGGTTGTAGCTTAGCACCTGCTCGGCCATTCGGGCTTTGCCCAACAGCGAGGTGGTTGCGCCAATGCCCGAATTAATGTAGTTTACCCGAACAGCCGGAAACTGCTGCTGCAGCCAGGCGGCCACCCGTTCGCCGTAGCGGTTTTCGGCCGCGGTGGCAAGGGCGCCCTGCGTAATAGAGCCGCCCAAACCAACTACGGTAAGATTTTTCCCGCTTTTTGCCTTTTGCAGGGCCTTAGCCAGCAGGGCTTTATTGCCCTCGTTGGCAATTGCTTTTTGAAACAGGGGTTCGTAGTACCCCTGCTGCTGCAAGGCTGCGGTAATGCTATAATGCAGGGTGCGGTTTTTCCAGCCGGCAAGGTGTTGAGCCAAATAGGCGGCGTCTTTTAAATCAATAGCGCCGTCGCCGTTTACATCTGCCGCGTTTGCGTTAAAGGGGCTGGGGTTGTTGCCCAAGGCGTAATGGGTTAAGGTTAAAACATCTTTTAAATCTACACTGCCGTCTTGGTTTGCATCACCGCCGGTTAAATCGGCAACCGACTTTGTGCCAAAGGCCGCCAACATGGCGGTAGCGTAAATGCGGGCGGTAAAATCGTTTCCGTGGTTTACATTGGTGTTTAAATAATCCACGCATTCCTTTGATTTTACAATTTCGGTGAAAATATCGGTTAAACGCACCAGTCCGGTTTTAGCATCGGCATCGGCAATTTGCTGCAGCTGCTCTTGGTAGGGCAACAGCCAAGTTTCAGCGTCCCAGGTAGTGGCGCGCTGACTTGGCAGCATGGGAGAATACAGCAAAACCTCCATGTTGCTGTTGCCGGTAAAGCTGCGCGCTTTTTGAATCATGGTTTGAATGTTTTGGCCAAAGGCTGCCGGGGCGGTGCCGCTGGCGTCGTTTACGCCAAAGCCGATCATAATAAGGTCGGGCACAACCTGGTTGCCCTGCCCGTCTTTCCACAAATTCAGGCGCCGCTCAATTTGCTGGGTGCCCCAAGGGGAGGCGGTGCCGCCCAAAGCCAGGTTTTTCAGGTTGATTTTTGCATTGGGGTATTGCTTTTTCAGCCCGGCCAACATCATTTCAATCCAAGTAGGAGCGTAGGGTGCAACATTAATTACATAGTGGCCCGGGCGCGTTTCGCTGTGCAGCCTTAGGTCGGTATCGTAAATATCAAAATTCTCATTTAAACCGGAGCTACTCCACCCGCAGGAAATACTGTCGCCGTAAACTACAATGTTAACCTCCTCACCGCGCTTCAGCTTTTGCATTACTGTGCTAAGCTTTTCGGTCTGACTGGCCGGCGCCGCGGGCTGAAAACCGTTTTCAAAGGTCTTGCTGTGCTTGTAGGTGGCCGAAATTGCGGTGGAGGGAAAGGTTTTGTCATCAATAAAGGTCAACCACTCGCCGTTCTCGTTGCCCTTAATGGGAAAAGCGTTAACGTTAGGCTTTTGCGTAGTGGTCAGCGCATCGGTGTAAACCGGAATACGACTGCCTTCTAACCTTTTTATTTTGCCGTCGGCGGTAATTTCGTAGTCTACCCCTTGCACATAATTAATTTTTAAATCAAACGAACGCAGAGAAACCATTTCCTCAACCGGGTACAGCAGCTGCACGGTATCTCGCCCGGTGTAAAACAGGGCGGCCTCCTGGTAAACGGTATCGCCGCTCCAAATATTTTCTAAGTAAACCTCCTCGTTATAAATCGAAAGGTCGCGGCCGCAATAATCTTTATCCCAATCGTTCAATGCCTCATCCCCCACAAAACGCACCGAAAGCACCGCGTTTAAATGCTGCACCGTTACGCTGTAAAGGCCGTTTTCATCCGGCTCGCAAATCAGACCGTTCATTTTAACCGTTGGCTTTTGGTTGCCGGCGTACAGTACCTTAAATTTCAGCGTTTGCCCCAAGCTAATAGAATCTAAGCTTTTTAGGCTAAAGTTTGCCGGCTGCAAAGAGGCGCAGGATTTCATATCTAAGGTAAAGGTCTGCGGCTCGGTCTGCTCTATGCAAATCAAATCGTCTATAGCAAAGGTGCAAGCGCCGGAAAGGTTTCCGTCGCTGGTGGGGCAAATGTAAAGGTAAGCGGTTTCACAGTCGCCGCTGTTAAAGGTAACCGTTGCGGTGTTCCAGGTTTTGGCGTCGCTGGTGCCCTCAATTTTAGCAAAGCCCAGCATACCGGTTGTGCCGCTGGAGGCCGCATTGGCGTTTGGCAGGTTGTAGGCCGAGTTTACAAAGGTGGCGTTAATGCCGTAATAAACACCCCCGGCTTTGGTTTTGCTGCTTTTAGCAAGCCAGCGGTAGCTTAGCGTGTAGGTGGTGTTCTTTTTAACCGAAAGACCGTATTCAAACGCCCGGTAATTGGTGTTGGTTACCAGCGCACGGCTGCCGCTAAGCGTTGCCCCGGAAAACTGCCCGGCAAAGCCGTTTTCGTCTAAAACCATTGCGGTGGCGCCGGAACCGGCACCGTCGTACCCCGCGTTTTTGCCAAAGCCAATTTTGCCGTTGCCGGGGGCTTGCTCTGCCGAACTTACCAGCAAGCTGGTGCCGGCTGCGTAGCCCTCAAACCCGGCGGCTTCGCCAATAATGTTTTTCGTAGCAAGCCGCGGCGTAACCGTTACGCTGTTTTCTACCGTTAAGGCAAAGCTTTGCTCGGTAGAAAGGCAATTGCCGGCACTGTTAAACCAGCCAAGAAAACGGTAGGCAACGGTGTTCAGGTCGTGCAGCGTAAATTGCACGGTGGTGCCTGCCTCTACCTCGCCGGTTTGGCTGGCGGTTGCCAAAACATAATCGTTCCCCTTGGCTACACCGCCATTTTCCCCAATAAAATACGGTTGGTTTAAGGTAACAGTTGCTGCACCGCTGCTTTCGTCTAACCCGCCCATATCCATATCTACATCGCTTGCGGCAAAGGCGCCAAACGCCGAGCCAAAAAGCAGAGCGGCGGTTAGTAACACGGCTAAGATCTTTTCCATTGAATAATCCTCCCAATAAAATTTCAGCACGGCAAACCGCAAATCTCCCCAACAAAAATTGCCCGCTGATGTTACTGTTATTTTAACATATTGCCCAGCTTTTGAAAAGGTTAAAACACCAAAATGTTTATTTTTGACAACAAAATGTTTATTTTTGACACCCAATGTAGCAACAAATGGAACGGCCGAACAAAAACCTCTTTACTTGACAGCGCAGCGCCCGGCCTTTATAATAAAAGCAGTGCTGAATTTAAAGCTGCGCACTAAATTTTTTAAAACGCTTTGGGGGTTTACTATGGTTCAAATTGGAAACGACTGGGACGAGATTTTAAAAGACGAATGGAAAATGCCGTACTACCTAACGCTGCGGCAGTTTTTAAAAAAAGAATACAGCAGCGGCACCGTTTACCCCGAAATGCACAACATTTTTAACGCGCTGCGCTACACCCCGTTTAGCAAAATTAAAGCGGTTATTATTGGGCAAGACCCCTACCACGGCCCCAACCAGGCGCACGGGCTTTGCTTTTCGGTTTTGCCGGGCATTGAACCGCCGCCCAGCCTGCTAAACATTTACAAG
>URRK01000032.1 GCA_900550315.1 uncultured Oscillospiraceae bacterium
GTCGGCGCCGGCGCAGCGTTACAGCTTAGAGCAGCTTGTAACCGCGGCCGATACCGTTATAACCGGCAGCATTATTAAAGCCGATGTTGAAAACGGTGGCGTGCTGTATACCATGAATGTACAAAAGGTGTATAAAGGGCGCAATTACACCTCTATGGGCTACGCCTACCTTACGGGTAAGCAAAGTTTAAAAATTGGCCAAAGCTACCTGTTTGTGGGCAAAACCGGCACCGAAAAGTACCATTATTTTGAGCCGATTGCCGGGGTACCGTGGGCGTTTTCGGTTTTAGAAAACGGGGCGCTTGCCGCCGCCGGCAACGGCGAGCAGGGGCTAATAACCGACCTTGGCAGCGCAACGCTGCAGCAGGTAATTTCTTATTGCGATATTATATAACAAAAGAGCGAACTAAAAAATTGGTAAAATTTTCGGCCGGCTGGTCGGCAAAACGCTTCCGGGCTGTTTCGGAAGCGTTTTTTGCATATATTAGCGCATATTTATGCGTTTAGCCCTTGCAAATTGGGCGTAGATAAGGTATAATAAAGTAGCGTATTTGTTGGTGCGGCCGGGCAAGCGCCCCGGGTGGATTTACCCTTGGGAAAGCAGCAAAAAATCGCGCCAAAACCAACTTTTAAAAGTCGGTTTTAAAAAACGGCTTTTTGTTAAGATTTTATTCAGTAGGTGTATTATGGAAAGAAAATTAGAACGCGAGCAGGTGTTTTGCCTGGTGTTTGAGCAGGCCCTGCGGCAGGACGGCGCCGATGAAATTTTAAAAGACGCCGCCGAAATTCGGGACTTTATTGCAACCGATTATATTGAAAATACCTTTACCGGGGTTTGCGACCGCTTGGCCGAGATTGACGCTGCCATTACGCCGCACTTGACCCGCTGGACGCTGGACCGTATTTCTAAACCGGCGCTGGCTTTGCTGCGGCTTGCGGTTTACGAAATTTTGTATAACGAGGATATTCCGGCCGGCGTTGCCGCGAACGAGGCGGTGGAGCTGGCAAAGAAGTATTGCGACGAAAAAGATGTCGCCTTTATTAATGGGGTTTTGGGTGCGGTTATTCGCCAAAACGGGTGTAAATAATGCTGGCTTTGGGGTTAGATAGCAGCAATTACCGCAGCAGCGCCGCCTGGTTTAAAAGCAGCAGCTGCTACCACGGGGAGCGGGAACTGCTTTTTGTGCCAAAGGGCGGTTTGGGCCTGCGGCAAAGCGACGCTGTTTTTGCACAAACCAAACAGCTGCCGCAGGTGCTGCAGCGGGTGCTTAAAACGGCCGGGCAAATTACCTGTGTTGGGGTTAGCCAAAAGCCGCGCCCGGTAGCCGAAAGCTACATGCCCTGTTTTTTGGTTGGCGTTGGGCTGGCCCGGGCGGTAAGCGGCGCTTTGGGGGTTCCGCTGTTTTATTTTTCACACCAAGAGGGGCATTTGGCCGCTGCGGCTCTTTCTGCCGGTCAACCCCAGCTTTTTGGGCAGGAATTTTTAGCTTTTCATGTTTCGGGCGGCACTACCGAGGTTTTAAAAGTTACCCCGCAAAATGGGGGCTTTTCGGTTCAAATTTTGGGCGGCGGGTGCGATCTGCACGCCGGCCAGCTGGTAGACCGGGTTGGCGTAATGCTGGGCTTACCCTTTCCCGCGGGGGAGGAGTTAGAGCGCTTAGCCTTGAAGGGCACGCCGGTAAAAAAGGTTAAAATTAGCGTTAAGGGCTGCAGCTGCAACCTTTCGGGTATGCAAAATGTTTGCCAAAGCCTGCAGCGGCAGGGCACCCCAGCGCAGGATATTGCCGCAACTCTGTTTCACTTTTTGGGCCAAACCCTGTTGCAAATGGCGCAAAACGCCTACCGGCAATACCCGTTACCTATTTTGTTTTCGGGCGGGGTTATGGCCAACAGCATAATTAAAAACACTTTAACCGGGCAGCTGCCGGCTTATTTTGCAACGCCGGAGCTTTCGGGCGATAACGCCGTTGGCATTGCCTGCCTGGCCCTTAAAAAATTTAACGCGGGGTGATGATTTGGAGGTTTTAAGCCTTACCGTAAAGCAACTGAACACCTATGTGCGTTCCCTGCTGGAGGGGGACGCCCATTTAACCGATGTTACCCTGGTGGGCGAGCTTTCGAACTTTAAAAATCACTACGCCAGCGGGCACTGCTATTTTGTGTTAAAGGATGCCGACGCCGCCATTCGCGCGGTAATGTTTCGGGGCAACGCGGCGCGGTTAAGTTTTACGCCGCAGGACGGCCTGCAGGTTGCTTGCCGGGGGTATGTTTCGATTTACGAAAAAGACGGCACCTACCAGTTTTATGTGCAGGCCATGCAGCCGCTGCGGCAGGGTGATTTAGCTGCCGAGTTTGAGCGCATTAAAAACAAATTGCAGGCCGAGGGGCTGTTTGATTCGGCCCGCAAACGCCCGCTGCCGGCTTACCCCAAAAGCGTTGGCATTGTAACCTCGCAAACCGGGGCCGCCTTGCAGGATATTTTAAACATTTTAACCCGCCGTTTTCCGTACTGCCGGCCAACCCTTTACCCGGCCTTGGTGCAGGGGGCTGGGGCGCCGCAAAGCTTAATTTCGGCGCTTTCGGCAGCTTACGCCGGCGGGCACAGCTTAATTATTATTGGCCGGGGCGGCGGCAGCGCCGAGGACCTAAGCTGCTTTAACAGCGAAGCGCTGGCGCGGCAGCTGGCCGCCTCCCCCGTGCCTACCATTTCGGCCGTTGGGCACGAAACCGATTTTACTATTTGCGATTTTGTTTGCGATTTGCGGGCGCCAACCCCTTCGGCTGCGGCCGAGTTGGCGGTGCCCGACCAAAACGACCTGATAAAGCGCTTAAATTTGCTGTTTGGTACCGTTAAAAACCGTTATTCGCTTTTGGTTGGCAATTACGAGCGGCGGCTGCAGCTAAGCCTGCAAAGCCGGGTTTTTCGGCAGCCAAATATGCTGTATGACCCGTTTGAGCAGCGCCTGGCCAAAGCGCAGGAGGCCCTACTGCAAAACTACCGCACGCTGCTTTTGCAGCGGCAGGCGGCGCTGCACGGCAATATACGGGCATTAAGCGGGCTTTCGCCCTTAAAAACGCTGGATCGCGGATTTGCCGCCGTTTTTAAAAACGGCAAGGCGGTAAGCTCGGTAAAGCAGCTGCCAAAGGGGCAAGATTTTACCCTGCGCCTGCGGGACGGCAGCCTGCAATGCACCGTGCAGGAAAAACTGTTGCCTTAACTGCTTTTGGGGGCTTTAATCCGGTTGCCTTAAGCTGCGGTTTTTAACAAATTGTTTGAAACCAATTTTCCCAAACCAAGCACTGCCAAACGGTTTTTCAACAAACTATCCGACAACTATTCGAACCAAACGGTTCGTTAACAAATGGCCCTTTAAAAGGCCCGAATTTTTAACAATTAAGTAAACAGTTAAGCGGCCCGCCGTAAAAATTTTAAAGCTTTTTGCGCGGCGCCGGCTTTTGAAACGGGGGATTATTTTGGCAGAAATTGATTTTAACAAAAGCCTGCAACGGCTGGAGGAAATTACCAAACAGCTGGAAAGCGGCAGCTGCTCGTTGGAGCAGGCTATGCAGCTTTTTGATGAGGGTAAGGCTCTTAGCGAACAATGCACTGCGGTTTTAGAGCAGGCCAAAAAAAGAATTGAGGATTGATTTTTTTGACGGTACAAGAAAAGCTTGCGGCCTTTAAACCGCAGCTGGAAACCTATTTAAAAGGCTGCCTTAAAAATTCGCAGCCGGAATTTGAGGCGGTTTACAGCGCCATGCAATACAGCCTTTTGTTAGGCGGTAAACGGCTGCGCCCCTTTATTTTGCAGCAGTTTTACCTTTTAAACGGCGGGCAGGGCGAGGGCTATTTTCCCTTTGCTGCCGCGCTGGAAATGATTCACACCTATTCGCTGATTCATGACGATTTACCGTGTATGGATAACGACCTGCTGCGCCGCGGAAAACCCTCGTGCCACGCAAAGTTTGGGGAATCTACCGCGCTGCTGGCGGGGGACGCTTTGCTGACCTTGGCTTTTCAAACGGCGGCGGGCTGCCAGTTAGCGGCCGACCGGGTTTTAAAGGCAACCGGCCTTTTGGCCGAGTGTGCCGGCGCCGGCGGAATGATTGGCGGTCAGGTTTTAGATTTAGCGGGGGAAAGCGACCCGTTGGATCTACCTGCTGTTCAGCTAATGTACCGCGAAAAAACCAGCGCGCTGCTGCGGGCGGCCGCCGGTATTGGTACGGTTTTGGCCGGCGGCAATGCCGGCGCGTTAAAGGCCGCCTTTGATTTTGCCAACGCGTTAGGCCTTGCTTTTCAAATTCAAGATGATTTACTGGATTTAAAGGGCGACGAAAAAACCTTAGGCAAACCGGTTGGCAGCGATGAAAAAAATCATAAAAACACTTATGTTTCGCTTTGCGGGGTGGAAAAAGCCGAGCAAGACGCTTTAGCTTACACCAAAGCCGCACAAACGGCTTTAAACGAATTTGGCCCGGCCGCCCTTACCCTGCAACAGCTGGCCGACTGGCTAACGGCCCGCCAAAATTAATTTTAAGAGGGAAAACGCTTGCAGTATCAGTTTTTAAATAAAGTAAATAAGCCGGAGGATGTTCAAACGCTGAATACCGCCCAAAAGCAACAGCTTTGCGCCGAAATTCGGGATTGTTTAATTCAAACCGTTGCCAAGAATGGGGGGCATTTGGCCTCGAACTTAGGGGTGGTAGAATTAACCGTTGCGCTGCACAGCGCCTTTCATTGCCCGCAGGACAGCATTATTTTTGATGTTGGGCACCAGTGCTACACCCACAAGCTGCTTACCGGGCGGTACGCAAAGTTTTCTACCCTGCGGCAGGAGGGCGGACTTTCGGGCTTTATGCGGCCGGATGAAAGCATTTACGACCCGTTTGTAACCGGGCACAGCAGCAATTCTATTTCGGCGGCGCTGGGCATTTACAAGGCCAAACAGCTTGCCGGGCAGCCGGGCTATGTTATTTCGGTGGTAGGGGACGGCGCCATGACCGGTGGCATGATCTACGAAGCCTTAAACAACGCCGGCAGCGGCAAAAATTCCGGCCTAATTGTTGTGCTGAACGATAATAAAATGTCAATTTCCCGCAATGTGGGCGGTTTGGCACGCTATTTAAATTTAATTCGCTCTAAGCCCGGGTACCACCGCTTTAAGCACCGGTTAGAGGCGCTTATTGCGCGGGTGCCGCTGGTTGGCAAGTGCATTAACCGCAATTTGCTGCGCTCCAAAACCCTATTAAAAAACGCTATTTACCACAGCAATATTTTTGAGGACATGGGTTTTCATTATTTGGGCCCGGTAAACGGGCACGATCTAAACGCCCTGCAAAACATTTTTGCCGTAGCGAAGGAGCAAAAACGGCCGGTTTTGGTTCATGCTTTAACCCAAAAGGGCAAGGGGTACGAATTTGCCGAAAAAAACCCCAACAACTATCACGGTGTTTCGTCCTTTAACATTGAGCAGGGGGCTGCACCCCTAAAAAAGGTAGATTTTTCGGCTGTTTGCGGCGACGAGCTTTGCCGCTTGGCGGCAACCGACGAAAAGCTTTGCGTTGTTACCGCGGCAATGACGGCCGGCACCGGCCTTACCACCTTTGCCCAAAAGTTTAAAAACCGTTTTTTTGATGTTGGCATTGCCGAGGAGCACGCCACCACCTTTGCCGCCGGTTTAGCGGCTGCGGGCGCGCACCCGGTTTTTGTGGTTTATTCATCCTTTTTGCAGCGGGGTTACGACCAATTAATTCACGACGCCGCCATTGCCAACTGGCCGGTAACTTTTTGCGTAGACCGTGCCGGAATTGTAGGGGAGGACGGCGAGACCCACCAAGGGCTGTTTGACGCTGCGTTTTTAAAAACCATTCCCAACTTTAAGGTTTTTGCGCCGGCAAATTATTTAGAGCTAAAGCTGTTTTTAAACCGGGCAATTTACCAAACAAACGGGCCTTGCGCCGTGCGTTACCCGCGCGGGCAGCAGCCCCTTTTACCAAGCAACTACACCCCGCAGAATGAGGATTACGCCTTTTACGGCAACGGCAACGCCAAAATTTTGCTGGTAACCTACGGCCGCCTTTTTGCCAACGCCTGTAAATGCTACGAGGCCCTAAAGGCCGAGGGGGTAGATTTAGCCGTTGTAAAGCTGAACTGCATTGCCCCAATTGCGGCCGACCTTTTCCCAAAAATTCTGCGTTTTCAAAAAATAGCGTTTTTTGAGGAGGGCATGCAAACCGGCGGCATTAACGAAAGCCTGATTGCCGGGCTGCAGCAGGCCGGCTACCAAGGCCGTGTAAAGGTGTTTGCCGTAAACGGGTTTGTACCGCACCAGCCTACCGAGCGGGCGCTGCAAAAGTTTTGTTTAGACGCCGATTCTATGCGCCTGAAAATAAAAGAAATGGCGGAAGAAAAAGTATGATGACCTGTAATAAAAAAGATCGGCTGGATCACGCTGTTTTTGAGCTGGGACTTTGCGAAAGCCGCGAAAAGGCCAAGGCGTTAATTATGGCCGGGGTTGTTTTTGTGAATAATCAAAAGGCCGATAAAGCCGGTATGCCCCTAAAGCCCGGTGATGTTTTAGAGGTAAGGGGCAACCCGCTGCGGTATGTTAGCCGTGGGGGCTTAAAGCTGGAAAAGGCCATGAAAAGCTTTGGCCTAAAGCTGAATAAAATAATCTGTGCCGATATTGGCGCCTCTACCGGCGGCTTTACCGATTGTATGCTGCAAAACGGCGCCGAAAAGGTTTACGCCATTGATGTTGGCTACGGCCAGCTTGCCTGGAAGCTGCGGTGCGACGAACGGGTTGTTAATTTAGAGCGCACCAATTTTAGGTACATTACGGCCGAGCAGCTGCCGCAGCCGCTGCAGTTTGCCAGTGTAGATGTTTCGTTTATATCGCTTTCGGTTATTTTGCCGGTGCTAAGCCGGTTTATGCGGCCGGACGGCCATGTGGTTTGCTTAATTAAACCGCAGTTTGAGGCCGGGCGCGAAAAGGTTGGCAAAAAGGGCGTAGTGCGGGACAAAGCCGTGCATATAGAGGTTATTGAAAAAATTGTTGCCCTAATGCCGCAAAGCGGTTTTACCGTGCTGGGGTTAGATTATTCCCCCGTGAAGGGGCCGGAGGGGAATATTGAATATTTAATTTACGCCGGGCGCAACTCGGCCGAGCCGCCCGTAACCAATTTAAACCCGGCCGAGGTTGTAACGCTTTCGCACCGGGAGTTGGATAGGTGAACAAAATGCAAATTGCAATGGTATGTAACCACGAAAAACCAAACGCCCCGGCCATTACGGCGCAGGTGGTGCAAAAGCTGCAGGGGCTTGGCGTTAAAATTTTTACAGCCGACCCCGTTTTGGCTAAAGCAAGTGGGTTAATTTTGCAAAGCGAGGAGCAGCTTTACCAAACGGTAACCGGGTTTATTTTAATTGGCGGCGACGGCACCATTATTCACACCGCCAAAAAGGCCGCGTTGCACGGGCTGCCGGTTTTGGGTATAAACGCCGGGAGAATTGGCTATTTAGCCGGCCTGGAGCGGGATGATTTAAACCAGTTAGAGAGGCTGGTAACGCGGGATTATTCTGTAGAGGAGCGGATGCTGCTGACCGTTGAGGTAGACGGCAAAACCTGCTACTGTTTAAACGACGCCATTGTAAGCAAAAGCGGCGTTACGGGAATGATAGACCTTACCGTGCATTTTGGCAACGACCGGCTGACCTACCGGGCTGACGGGCTAATCGCCGCAACGCCAACCGGCTCAACGGCCTATTCGCTTTCGGCGGGCGGTCCGGTGGTGGACCCCTCTTTGCAGTGCATTTTGCTGAATCCCATTTGCCCACAATCGCTTTTTTCACGCACGCTGGTGCTTAGCGCTGTGCATCGGTTTGAGATTTCGGCTACGGCGCCGCAGCAGAGCGGCGTACTGCTTTCGGTAGACGGCGAACCGGCCATTCCCATAACCAGCTCCAGCAAAATTCGCATTTACCGCTGCAAGCAATACGCCGTGCGGCTAATTCGCCTAAACCGCGAGATCTTTTTTAACACCTTATCAGAAAAATTTAATTTGTTGAAATAATTTTAGGCTGCCGCTTTTAGGGCCGGCAGCATTGTACGGGGGTGCAAACTT
This sequence comes from uncultured Oscillospiraceae bacterium, assembly GCA_900550315.1. Lineage (GTDB taxonomy): Bacteria > Bacillota > Clostridia > Oscillospirales > Acutalibacteraceae > UMGS1279. The sequence continues at coordinate 8,125 of URRK01000032.1, forward strand.
GAAAAAGCAACGAAGAGAATTAATTTTAGAACTTATACGCGAAAAAAGCATTGAAACGCAGGAGGAACTGCTGCAGGAGTTGAATCGCTGCGGCTATTCGGTAACGCAATCTACCATTTCGCGGGATATTAAGCTGTTGGGGCTTATTAAAACTCAAGACCAAAACCGAAAATACCGTTACGCCGCCCCGCCCGAGGCCGCGCAAAGCAACGAGCTTTCGGGCGATCACGAGCGCCTTTTAAATGTTTTTAAACGGTCGGTCATTCGGGTAGATTACGCCATGAACAATGTGGTTGTAAAATGCTACTCCGGCATGGCACAAGGGGCCTGCGTGGCGTTTGATACACTGTTTTCCGATTGCTTTATTGGCACCCTTGGCGGGGAGGATACCATTTTGGCCATTACCCGCAGCGAGGCCGACTCTGCTGCTTTGGCAGAAAAAATTAATGGGATCGTGGGGTGAGCGTTTGCTGCGATCGTTAGAAATTGAAAATATAGCGGTAATTGAATCGGCAAAGCTGGAGTTTTCAACCGGTTTTCACGCCCTAACGGGGGAGACCGGGGCCGGCAAATCTATTATTATTGATTCTATTTACGCCATTATGGGGGAGCGAACCTCACGCGAGCTCATTCGCCGCGGCTGCAGCCGGGCCGGTGTAACCGCCTGCTTTACCGAGGTGCCGCCCGCGGTACTGCAAAAGCTGGAGGAGTGCGGCATAGCGGCCGAGCCGGGCGAGGACCTTATTTTAAAACGCACCATTTCGGCCGATGGACACAGCCGCGTTTGGGTAAATATGCAGCCGGCCAATGTTGGCCTTTTAAAAGAACTTGGCAAGCATTTAATTAACATTCACGGCCAGTTCGATAACCAAAATTTACTAAACCCGGAGCGGCACATTGATTTTGTAGACGGGTTTGCCAAAAATCAAGCGCTGCGCGCGGCGTACCTAAAAAAATTTGAGCAGCTAAAGGCCGTTCACAAAGAGCTGAACGCACTGCTGCAGCATGACGCTGAGGCCCGTAAGCGGTACGATTTATTAAAATACCAAATAGAGGAGCTTAGCACCGCCGAGTTAAAGCCCGGCGAGCTGCAAAAGCTTCGGGAATATTTAAACCGGCAGCAAAACAGCGAACGCCTTTGCGGGGCGCTGCAAGCTGCGAAAGCCGGTATTTCGGGCAACGAGAGCGAGGAACTGCCCGGCGCTAAAGACCTTTTAACTTTGGCCTTTCAGGCGCTGGAGCCGCTAACGGGCGAGGTACCCGCGCTGCAGCCGCTTAGCGAACGGCTTACCGCCGCAGCCTACGAGTTAGAGGACCTTGAAGCGCTGCTTTTAGAGCAATTAGAGCAAAACGAGTACGACCCCGCAGGGGTGCAGCGAGCCACCGAACGGTTAGAGCAGCTGCGGGACTTAACGGCGAAATACGGCGGCAGCGAGGAGACCGCGCTGGCTTATTTGCAGCAGGCCGAGCAAGAGCTGCAAAGCATTCGCCAAAGCAGCGAGCGGCAAATTAAGCTGGAAGAGCAGCTTGAGGACGCCGAGCAGGAGCTGGTAGCGGCCGGTAAGGCGCTAACAAATTCCCGCCAAACGGCACTGCGGCAAATTTGCGAAAAAATTTCGCAGGAGCTTTGCTATTTAGATTTTAAATCGGCAACATTTACGGCTAATTTTAAACAGGGGCGTTACACCAAAACCGGGTGCGATACCTTAGAGTTTTTAATTAGTGCCAACGCAGGAGAGGAGCCTAAGCCACTGGCAAAGGTTGCTTCGGGCGGCGAGCTTTCGCGCGTAATGCTGGCCATTCGCTGCGTGCTTTCTAAGTCTGACGATGTTGGCACCCTGGTGTTTGATGAAATTGACGCCGGCATTAGCGGCCACGCCGCCGTAAAGGTGGCGCAAAAGCTTTTAGAGGTTTCGGGCTACCGGCAGGTAATTTGCGTAACCCACTTAGCCCAAATTGCCGCGGCGGCCAACCGGCATTTGCTCATTCAAAAATCCGAGCAAAACGGGCGCACCTTTACTGCCGTTACCCCCATTACGGGTAAGCAGCGGGAGCTGGAAATTGCCCGCATAATTGCCGGAGATAAAGCCACCGAAACCATTTTGGCCTCGGCACGGGAGCTGCTGAACAATTTTGTTAAATAAAAATTTAACCATACTAATAAGGAGAATTTTAAATGACGCTTTACGACGAACTGGTTGCGCGCGGTTTAATTGCCCAAGTAACAAACGAGGAAGAAATTAAAAACATGATTAACGCTGGCAAGGCCACCTTTTACATTGGGTTTGACTGCACGGCCGATAGCCTGACCGCCGGACATTTTATGGCCCTGACTTTAATGAAGCGGCTGCAAATGGGCGGCAACCGGCCTATTGCCTTAATTGGCGGCGGTACCACCATGATTGGCGACCCTTCGGGCCGAACCGATATGCGCAAAATGCTGACCAAGGACGATATTGCCCACAACGCTGCTTGCTTTAAGCGGCAAATGCAGCGGTTTATTGATTTTTCGAACGATAAAGCGCTGATGATTAATAACGCTGACTGGCTGCTGAATTTAAACTACATTGAATTATTGCGCGAGGTTGGCGCGTGCTTTTCGGTTAACAATATGCTGCGAGCCGAATGTTACAAGCAGCGTATGGAAAAAGGGCTTTCGTTTTTAGAGTTTAACTACATGATCATGCAGTCCTACGACTTTTACTACCTGTACCAGCATTACGGCTGCAATATGCAGTTTGGCGGCGACGATCAATGGTCGAATATGCTGGGCGGTACCGAGCTCATTCGCCGCAAGCTGGGCAAGGACGCCCACGCCATGACTATTACGCTGCTGACCGATTCGCAGGGCAAAAAAATGGGCAAAACTGCCGGCAACGCCGTTTGGCTGGACCCGAACAAAACCTCGCCCTACGAGTTTTACCAGTATTGGCGCAATGTAGACGACGCCGATGTTTTAAAGTGCATTCGTATGCTAACCTTTTTACCTATTGAGCAAATTGAGCAAATGTCCAGCTGGCAGGGCAGCCAGCTGAACCGTGCCAAAGAAATTTTGGCGTTTGAGCTTACCAAAATGGTGCACGGGGAGGAGGAAGCCCAAAAAGCCGACGCAGCAGCCAAAGCCCTGTTTGGCAGCGGCGCCGACAACGCTAATATGCCAACCACCGAGCTGGAGGCCGCGCAGGCCGAAAACGGCATTGCTATTTTAGATTTAATGCAGCAATGCGGGCTAATTGCCTCGAAAAGCGAGGGGCGCCGTTTGGTGCAGCAGGGCGGCGTTTCGGCCGGGGGCCAAAAAATTACCGACCCAGCCTACTGTTTTACCGCAGCCGATTTTGAAAACGGCTTAGTGCTGAAAAAAGGCAAAAAGGTGTTCCACAAGGTTGTGCTAAAATAAATTTTAGTTCTGCTAAAAAAGTTAAAACGCCGCAGCCTTGCCGATTTATGCAGGGCTGCGCATAAAGCTGTAACGTTATTTATTAAG
>URRK01000033.1 GCA_900550315.1 uncultured Oscillospiraceae bacterium
CTTACTTAAAACAGAAAGGCTTAATTTTAGGGAAAAGCTTTTATTGTTTAAAAGAAAGACATTTACTTAAAGTTAAAAACCGGTGTTTTTTCTTTAAGCCTTTTTAGCCTTTTAGCAATTGCTTTAAAACGGCTTGCTGCATCTCCTCCGGTTTGCAGCAGTTTTTAAACCGCACTGTTTTACCGCTCAGGGCGGCAATGGGTTCCGGCACCGCCGTTTTGGTTAAGGCGTGCAGGCGGTCAACCGTTTTAAACTCGCTTTCGGCGGCCGGCTGGCCCAAAGCGTTCAGCACACTGGCGGCAAATTTGTAGGGGCTGGCGGTAGAGGCAATAACCACCGGGGTGGCATCGCCGCTTTCTTTTAAATATTGCTCGTAAACCGAAACGGCAACGGCGGTGTGGGTGTCGCACAAATAGTTTTGCTCTTGCCAAACGCGTCGAATGGTGGCGGCGGTTTTTTCGTCATCGCAGTAGCCGGCGTAGAATAAGTCGTTCAGTTTTTGCAAAACGGTGCTGTCTACCCGGTAGCTGCCTTGCTCGCGCAGCGCCTTTTGCCAGGCAATGGTTTTTTGGTCATCGCGGTTTGAAAGTTCAAACAGCATGCGCTCTAAGTTGCTGGAAATTAAAATATCCATAGAAGGGGAGGTAGTGGTGTAAAAATCGCGGTTGCGGTTGTATTCGCCGGTTTTAAAAAGTCGGTTAAAACCTTGTTGCGGTTAGAGGCGCAAATAAGCTTTTGTACCGGCACACCCATTTGTTTGGCGTAATAGGCGGCTAAAATATTGCCAAAATTGCCGGTTGGCACGGTTACATGAAAACCGCCCGAAAGGTTGGCCCCCTGGTTTAATAGGTCGCAATAGGCCGAAACATAGTAAACAATTTGCGGCACCAAACGCCCCCAGTTAATAGAGTTAGCACTGGAAAGCTGAATGTTTTTTTCGGCCAGCTGCTGCTTTAGCGCCTGGTTGGCAAAAATGTTTTTTACGCCGGTTTGGGCGTCATCAAAATTGCCCTCAATGGCCCAAACGCAAACATTTTCCCCCTCTTGGGTATCCATTTGCAGCTTTTGCATGGCGCTAACACCGTGGCTGGGGTAAAACACAATAATTTCGGTGCCGGGAACATTTTTAAATCCTTCTAAGGCTGCTTTGCCGGTATCGCCCGAGGTGGCAACCAAAATGGCTGTTTTTTTGCCGCCCGAAACCTTTTTGGCCGAGGTGGTTAGCAAAAAGGGCAAAATTTGCAAAGCTAAATCTTTAAACGCACAGGTGGGGCCGTGCCACAACTCTAAAATATGTTCGCCGTTTGGCAGCGTGTGCAGCGGCGCCGGGTTATTTTGCTCAAAGGTGTTGTGGTAAGCACCGTTTGTGCAATACTCAATTTCCTCTTTGGTAAAATCGGTTAAGTAGTAAGAAAGAATGTAAGCGGCCCGCTGCTGGTAGTTCATGCCGCAAAGGGCTTTAAAATCCGCCCCGGTAAGGGTTGGAATTTCCTCCGGTAAAAACAGCCCTCCGTCGGACGAAATGCCTTGGGCAATGGCCTGCGCGGCCGAAACCTTTAAGCTGCGGTTGCGTGTGCTAATGTAGTTCATTTTAATTGCTCCTTACCTTAGCTGCCGTGCCGGGCCTGCGGCCGAACTCTGTAAAGGGTTTGGCAAAAGCGGCCCCAAGCGCAAACAGCGCCGATTAATTTTAAAAGCTGTGCTGCCTTTGGCGCTTTTGGCAGCGCTCAGCAGCGGCGGGCGATTGAATGCCCTTAAATATCCCTTTTATTTTTGCACATTTTGCCCCAAAATGCAAGGGCATTTTGGTAAAAAAACGCGTTTAGCAACTTCTTTTTAAAGCCTAAGGCTGCCAAATGGCGGTACAGGGCCGGAATATTGCTGTTTTGCTGCAGGTCGGGGTGCATTTCGGCGCCGTCAAAATCGGTGCCAATGGCAACGCTGCTGCCAAGCCCCAAGCGCAGCAGGTGGTTTAAATGCAGCGGCAGCATTTTAAACGGGTCGCCGCCTAAAAAGGGCGGGTACAGGCAAAGGCCAATCACACCGCCGCGCGCGGCAACTAAAAGCAAAACATCATCCGGCAAATTGCGGGGGTTGGGGCAAACGGCGTAGCAGCAGGCGTGGGTAACAAGGGGGTGGTGTAACAGCTTTACCGCTGCCCGCGCGCTTTGGTGATTTAAATGTGAAAGATCAACCGCCATTCCCAGCTGCTCGGCCTTTTGCAGCACGCTTTGCCCGGCAGGGGTTAGGTTGCCGGATGAAAGCGCCCCGCCGGCTAACCGGTTCTCCCCGTTCCAGGTAAGGCTAAGTGCCCGCACGCCCCAGCGGTAAAGGGTTAAAAGCCGGGCGGGGTTTTTGGCTAAAAAGCCGGCGTTTTCTACCATGTAAACGGTTTTTCGGCGCGGGTGTTGCACTGCTTGCTCGGCCAAACGCTGCGCGCGCAGCAGCTGGTGGCAGCGCTGCAAGGGGTGGGGCTCATCCCCTTTTAGCCATGCGGCACGCACAGCGGCGTAACGCCCAAAGGCGCTGCCACTAAAGCCGGCGGTTTGCAAGGGCGCGCAGCCCTGCAGCAGCTTTAAGGGGGTGTCGGTATGTAGGTCAAAAAAATTCATTCCCGTTTTCCGCTCCAAACGCATTTTCAAAATAACGCAAAGTGGCGTGGGCAAAGTCATCCGGCGCGGGTAAAATAACTTCAGCAACATCAAACCGCGGAATTAGCCTACTGTGGCTGCGGAACAAATAATGCTTTGCCGTATACAGTATATGCCGCTTTTTTTGTTTGGTTACCGCCTCCCGCGGGAAGGCGGTTTCGCAGCTGCTGGTTTTAACCTCTACAAAAACAACAAACTTTTGGTTTTCGGCAATAATATCTATTTCCCCGTGGGGAGATTTGTAGTTCATTGCCGCAATAAAATACCCTTTTTGTTTTAGCTGTTTGGCCACAAAGCGCTCGCCGCTGCGGCCAAACGCTACCATGTACTTATTTTTTTGCACAGCTTACCCTCTTATTTTTTTAATTCTTAAATTTTGGCGCACCCATTACCGCGTTCGCATTTTTATTTTAAAATGTTTTTTAAAAAGCTTAGCCGGTGGCAGGGGCAGGGGCCCAGTTCTTTAATTTTGGCAATGTGCGCGGCGGTGCCGTAGCCCTTGTGCACGGCAAAGCCGTAGCCGGGGTACTCAGCGTCTAACTGCGGCATTAAATTGTCTCGGCTAACCTTAGCTAAAATAGAGGCCGCCGCAATCGACATACTTAAAGAATCCCCTTTTACTACCGCCCTGCTGGGAATGCTTAGCTGCGGCAGGCGGTTGCCGTCAATCAGGGCAAAATCGGCCGGGATCTGCAAAGCCTGCACGGCACGGCTCATGGCCAAAAAGGTGGCGTTTAAAATGTTTAGCTGCTCAATTTCCTGCACCGAGGCAAAGGCTACCGCAAAGGCAACTGCCTGTTGCTGAATAGGCAAAAATAAAGCCTCCCGCTTTTTTGGGGAAAGCTTTTTTGAATCGTTTAGCCCGGGCAGCTCGCAGCCGTGCGGCAAAATAACCGCCGCCGCGCAAACCGGCCCGGCCAGCGGGCCTCTGCCGGCTTCATCTACGCCGCAAATGCGCGAAAATCCGTTCGCAATACAGCTATTTTCGAGTTCGAAATCTGGCATTTCTTTTAATTCCTTTTACTCTTGCGGGGGTAAGGGGCGCTCTAAGGTAATAGCGCCCAGCACGCCGCCGCGATATTCGTCCAGCAGCATAACGGCTGCCCGTTCGGTGTCAATATCCCCGCCGCGAACCACCATAGAGCGGCGCTTGCCAATTTTGCAAAGCAGCTCGTAGGCGTCCTCATCCGGGGTAAAGGTTATTTTGTAGCGAGCCTGCAGCAGCTGCGGGTAGTTGGTTTTTAAAATTTGCAGCAGCTTTACCGCCAGGGTCTCGGTGTCTAAAATTGTATCTTTAATAGCGCCGGTAAAGGCAAGGTGTTCGCCAACCGTTTGGTCCTCAAACTTGGGCCAAAGCACACCGGGGGTGTCTAACAGCTCCAGCCCGTCGGCCGTAACAAACCACTGGTTTTCTCGCGTTACGCCGGGGCGGTCCTCTACCTTAGCGCGGCTTTTACCCGTTAAGCGATTAATGAAGGAGGATTTGCCGACATTGGGAATACCAACCACCATAACCCTTAGGGGTTTGCCGGTCATGCCGCGGGCGGCGTTGGCGGCAAGCTTTTCACACAGCAGATCCTTTACCGCAGGGGCCACGGCCCGAACCCCTTTGCCGCTGCGGCAATCTAACGCTAAAGCACGGGTGTTTTGGCCGTTTAGCGCCTTTAGCCAGGCGGCGGTAACGGCCGGGTCGGCTTTATCACATTTATTAAAAAGCACCAGCCGCGGCTTGCCCAAAAGCAGCTCGTCCAGCTCCGGGTTGCGGCTGCTTACCGGAATACGCGCGTCTACCATTTCGGCTACGGCATCTACCTTTTTTAAATCCTCTAAAATTCTGCGTCTGGTTTTGGCCATGTGGCCGGGAAACCAGTTAATATGCGTTTTGGTGGTATGCTGTTCGCCCAAAATAATCCCCCTATTTCACGGTACGCTTAAAATTTTTAAGCCCTTGCCAAACCTTGCGGCAAGGGCCTGAAACAAACGGTAAAACCTTTGCCGCGTGGCTAAGATAATTGGCTAAGATAATCGGTTACCCTAATTTTCCAATGCGGTTAAACGGGTAAATTCTAAAAACGGCGTGGCCCAAAACATATTTGGTGTTGATCATGCCGTTTTCCCCAATTTGGGAGGAGCGGCTGTCTAACGATTCGTTTCGGTTATCGCCCATTACAAAAATGCAATTTTCCGGCACCCGAACCGGGAATTCAATGTCAAACTGGCGGTGGGTGGCCTCGCGAATATAATTTTCCTGCAAAAGCTTGCCGTCTACCGTTACGGTGCCGGCGGTAAAATCAATGTTAACCGTTTGCCCGGCCGTTGCAATAACCCGTTTAATAATCGGCTTTTGGGAGTCCTTTTCTACGGCGGAATTATCGGTATTGCGGGAAATCACTACAATATCCCCCTGCCGCGGGATGTAAAACAGGTCGGAGATGATGACCCGCTCTTTGTCGAACAGGGTGTTTTTCATGGAGTCGCCGTCAATAGCCGCTATGCGAAAAATAAAGGTAAAAATAACAAAGATCGCAATAACCGAGGCAATTACAACATCTAACCACTCGTAAATGCTGCCGGCTACACGGTTTTTGGTTTTGGGCCGGGCGGCGCGGTAAACGTGCTGCTTTGGGCTGGCCTGCGGCGCGCTGTTAAAGGAATCAACCGGGTCGTCAAACCTGATTGGGTTGTTTTGAAATTCCGGCGAATTATTTTGTTGCATTTTTAAACCCCCTAAACGCTGTACAAAAATGCTGCCAAAGCGGCAAACGGCGGCCTGGCACTTTGGCGCGTAACGCAGCGCGCCGCTCGGTTAAAATGAAAAAACGGGGGACATTTGCCTGTCCCCCATCCTTGCAGAAATTACTGAATATGCTCTTTAACCTTTGCTGCCTTACCAACGCGGTCACGCAGGTAATAAAGCTTAGCGCGGCGTACCTTACCGGTACGAACCAGCTCTACTTTATCTACATTCGGGGAATGAACCGGGAACACACGCTCTACCCCAACGCCGTAAGAAACGCGGCGAACGGTAAAGGTTTCGGAAATACCGCTGTTGTTGCGGGCAATTACGGTGCCTTCAAACACCTGAATACGCTCGCGCTCGCCTTCACGAATTTTAACGTGAACCTTTACGGTAGAACCAATTTTGATCTCCGGCGCATTTTCCTTTAACATACCGGCAGTGAGTTGCTTTACATAATCCATTAAAATTTCCTCCTTAAAATTTCAGGCGTTCATACTTCTAATGTAAAAGAACAGAGGACCGTCCGCTTCATTGTCGCTATTGCTAACGGCAGTGACCCCACCCGTAAGGCCGGGTGTAATCAAATGCCTTACTATAATACCACAGTCCAGGCCTTTTGTCAAGCTTTTTTTCGCAAAAGCCGTTTGCCCGGCGGCCGGCGCCGTAGGGCAAGAAAATAAAACGTAAAAGCCTGGAGAATTCTCTTTAAAAACAATGCGCTCTTCTTGCAATTTTGCAGATAAAAGGTTATAGTAATAGTAAATACATTAAAATACAAAAGGGGAGCAGTATGAATTTTTTTGAACTTGGCGAAGCGGCGGTTCAGTTTACCGAGATTGAAACCGTGCGGCAGCGCCCCGCAAACGGTTGGCACTGGAGCGGCTACGAAACGGCGCCGCGGCCCGCCAACGGCTTAATTTTTGTGTGCGACAATATAACCCTGCACTACCGGCAAAAAAACCAACCGGATTTTGCGCTGCACCGCGGGGAGGTAGCCTTTGCCCCCGCCGGCTGCCGCTACGCGGTTTTTGCCACAGGGGCCCCGCAGCGCCGTGTAAGCGTTTACACGGTTAATTTTAAAATTTTAAGCGCTTTGGGCCAGCCGCTAACCCCCGAAAATAGTCTTGGTGTTTTAGCGGCTGACCGCCTAAATCGCTTTTTTGGCTATGCCGAGGAGCTGGCCGCCGCGTGTAATGATGTAAAGGAAAACCGGCTGCTGAAAACCGCCGCCTTGTGCCGCTACCTGAACGCCGTTATAACCGAGGCGGCACCCACCGCTAATTTGTACTACCCCATTCGCCACGGGGTAGAGCTGCTAAAGGCCGAGTGGAACCAAAACCAAAAAATTGCCCGCTACGCCGCCGTTTGCGGGGTTAGCGAAAGCTATTTTCACCGGGTATTTAAAAATTACAGCGGCGTAAGCCCTTTGGCCTACCGCAATTTGCTAAGGGTTTCTAACGCCAAGGCAATGCTGCGCGACGGCTCTATGAGCGTTGCCGAAATTGCCCGCTTAACCGGTTTTGAAGACCCGTTTTACTTTAGCCGCGTGTTTAAGGCGGTAACCGGAACCTCGCCGCAGCGATTTAAAATTCAAGGGCTGCCCGAAAAGTAACAAACCGGCAACTGTGAACTGGAAATTTTTTTGCTTTATGAAGTAAAAAATAGGGAAAAACAATTGATTTTTTAAAACAAAAGCGGTATAATGCTAACAATGGTATTTTTAAAATGGGGTCATTTTTGAACTCCAATAACCAAATATTGTTTTACGGCGGGTAAAAATTCGCCGCATCGTACAGAGTGGAGGTGCTAACATGAACATTTCCGGCATTTTATTAGCTACGGCAAAAGCAAGCGACCCGTTGGCCGTTGTAATTGGCCTTGGTACCGTTTTTGTAGGCTTAATTGCAATTGTTTTAATTTGCAAGCTTACCGGCTACCTGTGCAATTTAAGCGTAAACGCCGCCCCTAAGGCCGAGCAGCCTGCAGCGTCTGCTGCGCCGGCGGCCCCTGCAGCCGCCACGGTTACCGAAAACCGCGGGGAACTGGCAGCTGCCATTTCTGCCGCCGTTGCCGAGGAGCTTGGTACAAGCGTTTCGGGTATTCGCATTGTTTCTATTAAAAAGGCTTAAAGGAGAATTATTATGAAGAACTATAAAGTAATTGTAAACGGCACCGAATATCAGGTTGCCATTGAACTGGTTAGCGAGGCCGAAGCTAAAGCGGCCGTCCCCGCAGCTGCTCCGGCCGCTCCTGCTGCCCCTGCTGCTGCCCCTGCTGCCCCGGCCCCTGCTGCTCCTGCTGCTGCAGCCCCTGCCGGCGGCGAAAAGGTAAACGCCCCTATGCCCGGCACCATTTTAGAGGTTAAAGTTGCCGTTGGCAGCACCGTAAAAAAGGGCGACCTTTTATTTGTGTTAGAGGCCATGAAAATGGAAAACGAGATCCTTTCCCCGGTAGAAGGCAAGGTTACTTTTGTAGGCACAACCAAGGGCTCTTCGGTAGATACCGGCGCTGCTTTGTGCGTAATTGAATAAGCGGTGATCTGCCATGGAAGCTGTTCTTGACTTTTTAAAACAATCGGGCTTTTATTACCTGTTTGGCAACCTTGCGGCTAACTGGGGCAGCCTGGTAATGATTTTAATTTCTTTAATATTACTGTGGCTGGCCATTAAAAAGCAGTTTGAGCCGCTGCTGTTAATTGGCATTGCCTTTGGCATGCTGCTAACAAACCTTACCGCCATGATTCCCGGCAGCGAAATGTACCACACCGAGCTGTGGCAGAAATTTATGCAGGGCGAGGTGGGCTACGGCACCATTTTGCACGACGGCGGGTTGCTGGATATTTTATACATTGGCGTTAAAACCTGCCTGTACCCCTGCTTAATTTTTATTGGCATTGGCGCCATGACCGATTTTGGCCCGCTGATTGCCAACCCAAAATCGTTATTATTAGGCGCTGCCGCGCAGCTGGGCATTTTTGTAACCTTTGCCGGCTGCCGCGCGTTTGGGTTTACGCAGGCCGAGGCCGCCTCGATTGGCATTATTGGCGGTGCCGACGGCCCGACCGCCATTTACACCTCCTCCCAATTAGCGCCGCATTTGCTTAGCGCAATTGCCGTTGCGGCCTATTCGTACATGGCGCTGGTTCCGGTAATTCAGCCCCCGATTATGAAGCTGCTTACCACGAAAAAAGAGCGTATGATTGTAATGAAGCAGCTGCGCCCGGTATCTAAAACCGAAAAAATTGTGTTCCCCATTGTGGTTACCATTTTTGTTGCGCTGCTGGTGCCTTCGGCTACCCCGCTGGTTGGCTGCTTAATGCTCGGCAATTTGTGGAAAGAATCCGGTGTGGCCGAACGCCTGCGCCAAACCGCCCAAAACGAGCTGTTGAACATTGTTACCATTATGTTGGGTATTTCGGTTGGCGCTACCGCTACCGCCAAAGCCTTTATTAACGCGCAAACCTTAAAAATTTTGGTTATGGGCGTTGTGGCGTTTGGCATTGGTACGGCCGGCGGCGTGCTGCTTGCAAAGTTTATGAACCTTTTCTTAAAGGAAAAAATCAATCCCCTTATTGGTTCTGCCGGTGTTTCTGCCGTGCCAATGGCGGCGCGCGTTTCCCAAATGGTGGGCCAAAAAGAAAACCCCGCAAACTTTTTGCTTATGCACGCCATGGGTCCGAATGTGGCCGGCGTTATTGGCTCGGCCATTGCAGCCGGTGCGTTAATTGCCTTGTTTGGTTAACCGCCGCCGAAAGGAGAAGTTTTTGTAAATGTCTAAGTTATATATTACCGATACCATTTTGCGTGACGCGCACCAGTCCCAAGCCGCTACTCGTATGCGGCTGGAGGATATGCTGCCCGCCTGCGAAGTTTTAGACAGCATTGGCTATTGGTCGTTAGAATGCTGGGGCGGCGCCACCTTTGACAGCTGTATGCGCTTTTTGGGCGAGGACCCGTGGGAGCGCCTGCGCCAGCTGCGCAAGGCTTTGCCGAACACCAAGCTGCAAATGCTGCTGCGCGGCCAAAACCTTTTGGGCTACAAGCATTATGCCGATGATGTAGTAGACGATTTTGTTAAAATGAGCATTAAAAACGGCATTGATGTTATTCGTGTGTTTGACGCATTAAACGACAAGCGCAACATTGCCCAGGCCATGAAAAGCATTAAAAAATACGGCGGCACCTGCGAGGCCGCCATTAGCTACACGGTAAGCCCGGTGCATAATGAGGATTATTTTGTAACCTTAGCCGGCGAGCTGGAGGAAATGGGCGCAGATGTTATTTGCATTAAGGATATGGCCAATTTGCTGCTGCCTATGGACGCTTACAGCTTAGTAAAAAAGCTGAAAGAAAAGGTTCGTATTCCCATTCATCTGCACACGCACAACACCACCGGCACCGGCGATATGACCAACCTAATGGCGGTGCAGGCCGGGGTAGATATTGTAGACTGCGCCCTTTCGCCGCTTAGCAACGGTACCTCGCAGCCGGCTACCGAAGCTTTGGTTGCTACCTTAAAGGGCACCGAGCGGGATACCGGGCTGGATTTAACCAAGCTGAGCAAGGCGGCCGCCCATTTTCGCACGGTTGCCGAAAAGCTAAAGGCCGAAGGCTTTTTAGACCCCAAGGTTTTAAGCGTAGATACCAACACGCTGCTGTACCAGGTTCCGGGCGGAATGCTTTCAAACTTAATTTCGCAACTAAAGCAGGCCGGTGCGGAGGATAAATATTACGATGTTTTAGCCGAGGTGCCCCGCGTGCGGGAGGATTTTGGTTACCCGCCGCTGGTTACCCCAACCAGCCAAATTGTTGGCTCGCAGGCCGTTTTAAATGTGCTTTCCGGCGAGCGCTACAAAATGGTTACCAAAGAATCTAAGGGCTTGCTGCGCGGCGAGTACGGCCGCGTGCCCGGCAAGGTAAACGAGGAGGTTCGGAAAAAAGCCATTGGCAACGCCGAGCTTGTTACCTGCCGTCCGGCCGATTTACTGCAGCCCGAGCTGGAAAAATACCGCGCCGAGTGTAAGGATATTGCCAAGAGCGAGGAGGACGTTTTAAGCTACGCTTTGTTCCCGCAGGTGGCCCAAAAATTCTTTGCCGAGCGGGATAAATCGCCCGAGCAAAAAGCGGCCGAGGCTGTGCAGACCTTGTATGTACAGGATCTTGGCAATTAATTAAATTTTAAAGCGGGGTTGCTGCCGGTTGTTTGCCAATGTACTTGTAGGCTTTTTCAGCCTATGCTTTGGCCCGCAAAAGCTTTTTCGGCTTATGGCGCTAAGACCCCGCCAGTTTCGGCAACGGTACAGCACCTGCACAGTGCTTTACCGTTGCCAACCTACCGCCCGAAAAGCGCAATTACCGGTTTAATTTTTGCACTTTTTGGGCTTTTTTTAAACAATTCTGCACCGTTTTTGGAGGAAGACTTATGACCTTTAACCCTTTTTCAGAATTTAGCTCCGGCGCAGCGGCAAGCACTGCGTTTTCTGTGCTGTCGCTTATTTTAGCTATTGTGGCAACTGTTTTGGCCTTTGTATTTTTTGTGCCGGAAAAACGCCGCGAAAAGCTGAACGCCTTTGGAAAATTTATTCATGATACCTGCAATTTCAAATACTTAATTGTAGAAAAATTGCTGCAAGCATTATACATATTCGCTACCGAATTTGCTATTTTAAGCGGATTTTTTATGTTATTCCAAACCACCTACGGGCACTGGCTTGGCGGGTACGGCCTGCTTACCATGATTATAGGCCCTATTGTGATCCGCCTGGTTTACGAGCTTTTAATGATGATGGTTTTACTGGTTAAAAATGTAATTGCTATTAATAACAAGCTAAAAAACCAAAATAACGAAGGGAGCAAAGATATTTTTGCCACCCCCGATATTTCTGCCGTTCGGGAATCCTTTAAGCAATATACCGCTCCGGCACAACCTGCGGCACCCGCACAGCCGGCAGCGCCCGAGCAGCCCAAACCGGCGCAGAATACCACTGAGGCCCCTCAATTTTGTACGGCTTGCGGCGCTAAGCTGGATGAAACCGGAAAATGCCCGAATTGCAACCATTAATATGCAGCCGAATCAACCCTTATTTTAAACTTT
>URRK01000034.1 GCA_900550315.1 uncultured Oscillospiraceae bacterium
GCAGCAAGGGCTTTAGGTTTTGGGCAAACATTTTAATGGCCTGCTCGCTTGCGGCGGCCGTTAGGGCAGCGCGGGTCTCCCGCTCCACCGAAGGAAAAATAAGCCGCTCGTACGAATCTTTACAGCAGGCAAGCAAAAAGGCGGCGGCGGGGGTTTGCCCGGCCGCGTAACGGCGCTGCAAAATGGCCAGTGCCTCGTCCTCGTTTACCTCTACCGTAACCTTTAAAAGCTTTTCCTTCTCCCCGCGGTTTACCGCCAGCACCCGGTGGCTTTGCACGCGGGCTACCGGCTCGCGGTAATCGTAATACAGCCGGTAAACCGAATCCTCCTCGGTGGCGGCCTGGGCCCGCAGCGCCCCGCGTTTTTGCACCAAAAGGCGCAGCAGGCGGCGCACCTCGGCGTCGTCCGAAATATCCTCGGCAATAATATCCCCCGCGCCGGCCAAAGCGTCCTGCGCGGTTAAAACCTCCTGCTCGGGGTTTACAAATGCCGCCGCCAGCTTTTCGGGCTCCTGCCGGCAATTGCTGCGCAGCGCCTGGGCCAGCGGTTCTAACCCCCGCTCCCGCGCGATCATAGCCCTGGTACGACGCTTTTGCTTATACGGACGGTACAGATCCTCTACCACCGCTAAGGTTTCCGCGGCGTTAATTTGCTCTTTTAATTCGTCGGTCAGCTTACCCTGCTCGGCAATTGCCCCCAGCACCTCGCCCTTGCGCTGCGCCAAATTGCGCAGGTAGGTAACCCTGTCGGCCAATTCGCGAATCATTTGGTCGTCCATAGTGCCGTGCATTTCCTTACGGTAGCGGGCAATAAAGGGTACGGTATTGCCGTCGTCCAACAGCTTTATAACATTCTCAGCGTACTGCGAGTTTAGGCCAAGCTCTTTTGCCGCTGCGGCCGTTAAATTATTTTCAGTCATTCGGTTTCGTTCCTTGTTTCAAACTTTGGCCAACCGGCCAATTTTAAAGTTTTTAAGCAAAATTACTGCTTATTATTATAGCAAAATTTTTACGCCCCCGCAAGGCAAAGCCAAGAATTTTACACCCTGTACACAGCTTTGTGGGTTGTTTTGCACAATTTTGGTGCTGTTTTAAGAAATTGTGTACTTTATTTTGCAAAAAAAGCAAAAAACTCTTGAAATAGGGAGCAAAAAGTGGTAGTATATATCTATATTGAGTTTATAGTAAGGAGGTGCGACTATGCCAAACATTAAGTCCGCCAAAAAAAGAGTTTTAATCTCTAAGGTACGCAATGAGCGTAACAGAAGCTACCGTTCCGCTCTTAGAACCGCCATTAAAAAAGCTGACCTTGCCATTGAGGCTAAAGCTGCCGACGCGGGTGAAACCGTAAAGGTTGCTGTTAAAAAAATTGACCAAGCTCAGGCTAAAGGGATTCTGCACAGCAACACCGCCGCCAGAAAAAAATCTCAGCTTGCTACCCGCTTAAACAAGTTAAGCAAGTAATTTTTTAATTTTGGTTTAAAGCTTTACCGCCGCACCGGTTTTTCGGTGCGGCGGTTGCTTTTTGTTTTGCATAAACCTTTTGGCCCTGTGCCTTATCGGGCTGCCGAAAGCGCCGGTTTTTCGGGCGTTTTCGGCAGCATTTTTTGGCTTTTTCAGCAGCCCTTTTTGGTAAACTCTGCAGCCGTTTTGCGCCTATTTATTCGGTAATTTTTACGGTAACGCCGTTTACCTCTACGCCCTCCTCGGCGCGAATTAAAATGTAGCGGTGGCCGTCTATCAGCCGGGTTTCAACCAAGTCGCTGCGTTGGGGGTTTACCTTAATGGTTACATCCGGCGTTTGCAGGTAAAACTGCTTAACATCTACCAAATTTTGCGGGCAAAGCTCGGCGTTGGCGCCAAAGCGTTCGTCAAAGCCGCGCTCAAAAGCCTCCAGCTGCGGCGGCGCCAGCTCGCAATCCTTTAACATTCCGCTAATTGCCCGTTTATTTAGCCGCAGCGGCTCCTCCTGCTCGTGCGATTTATAATCCTCTACCAGGTCGTAAACGCGGTCATGCACCGTTTGCACTACCTCGTAACGCCGGTCGTCACTTACCGTTTGCCCTAATAGATCGTCAAAGCTTTGCTTTTGCTCGGCCGCCGGCATTGGCACGCCGGTTTTAAAAATCTCCTCAATAAACTCGGCGTGAATATCGGCAGCGCTTTTGGTATAAAACAGCGCGCCGTAAATGTTGGCGGTGCGGTCGTCAAACGCGGGGAACAAAAAGCCCAGCTCCGGCGCCGAAACAACCGAATTGGCCGCTATGGCGTGAAAGGCGTTTTCGTACGCTATGTAGCTTAGCATAGGCCGGCTGAGCTTTACCGGGCAAACGCTGCAGGTAATGTAGCGAAAAACCTCGGCGGCGTCCTCCTCTCGCTCGCCGGAGCCGGAATAGCCAAAAACATCGTACTTATCGCAAGCCAGTAAAATTAAAAAATTGCCCTCAAACCGCAGCGAATGAATGGCCCGGGCAAACAACTCGTGCACCGCGTCATCGTTCGAAAGTTCCGAATCCCGCAGCGCCATAAGCAAATTGTGCTCGTCGCCGCCGGCTACAACCTGGTCGTTGGAAAAGGCAATATCTACTAAATTTTTGCCCACCGCACCGGTTAAAGTCTTGCGCATAACGCCCAAAAGCCCCTCGGCCGCTTCGGGCGGCAGCAGGCCCAGCGTCTGGTCAAATTCCGAAATAATTTCCCCTTTTTCGTTTACCAAACAGCCCCGAATACGGGAGATATTATTTTTTTCGTTTTTAAAACGGCGCCGCAGCTCGGCAATTTCTTTTTCTAACATTAAAAAGCTCCTTTATCTAATTACTAATTTTCGGTTTCGGTTAGTTCGGCCAACAGCTCGGCGGCAGCGTCCCACTCCTGCAAAGCTTGCTCCAACGCCTGCTCCACCCCCTGCAATTGGTCGGTCAGCTCCATTAAAACGGTATAGTCCTCTTCCCCGGCCGAAATTTTGGCGTTCAGTAACTGCTGTTGCTGCTCTAAAGCCGCAATTTGTGCCTCCTGTTTTTCTACCGCGCGCTCCAGCTGCCGCTTTTTGGCAGCGGTTTTTTTGTTTTGCAGGTAAATTTCTTTGCCCTTTTTTGGGGTCGCGGTTGCGGCGGCTGCGGGGGCTTTTTCGGCCTGCAGCAGCCCGTGCTGCTCGGTGTAGCGCAAAAAGTCGTCGTAATTGCCGTCAACGGTAATAGAACCCTCGGGCCGCAGGTAAACAATTCGGTCGGCCAGGCGGTTCATAAAATAACGGTCGTGCGAAACAATAAGCAGGGTGCCTTCGTACAGCTTTAACGCCTGCTCCAACGCCTGGCTGGAGGTAATATCCAAATGGTTGGTAGGTTCGTCTAAAATTAAAAAATTGTTTTCGCTTAACATAATTTTGCAAATGGCAACGCGCGCCCGCTCGCCGCCGCTTAGGGTGCTGTTACGCCGAAAAACGTCGTCTCCGTAAAACTCAAAAGCGGCCAAGGCGTTGCGAACGGCCGTATTGCCCATTTGGGGGTAGGCGCTGTGAATTTCGTCAATTGGGGTACTGTTGGGGTCAATCCCCTCCTGAAACTGCTCAAAATACGCCGGCAGCACCCCAACCCCTAACTGAAAATTGGGGCTGCTTTGCGCCATAATGCGTTTAATTAATGTTGTTTTACCTACCCCGTTGGGGCCAACCAAAAACACGCGTTCCCCCCGCCGCACGGTAAAGCTAACATTTTGGTACAGCGGACCCGAATCAAACAAGCAGCTATCCTCAAACACGCTTAGCACCGTTTCGCCGCAGCGCCCGGCGCAGGGAAAGCTAAAGTTTACGCGGTGCTGCTCGTTTTCGGGGGTTACCAAGGTTTTTTCAATCCGCTCTATTTGCTTTAATTTGCTTTCGGCGGTTTTAATATTTTTTTCGCGGTTCCAGCGGCGCTGCTGCTCTACAATGCCCTGCAGGCGGTGAATTTCGCGCATTTTGTTTTCGTACTCGCGGCTTTCGCTAAGCAGCCGCTGCTCTTTTAAAGCCTGGTATTTTGAAAAGCCGCCCTTGGTTACAAACAGCCGCGCATGTTCAATTTCGGCGGTTTTATTGGTAACCTTATCTAAAAAATAACGGTCGTGCGAAATAATCACGGCGGCCATGTTGCAGCTTAAAATGTAATCCTCCAGCCAGGTTACGGCGTCAATATCCAAATGGTTGGTGGGTTCGTCTAATAATATTAAATCGTTTTGGCACAAAAGCAGCTTAGCCAACCCAATTTTAGCCCGCTGCCCGCCGCTTAAGGCCTCTACCGGCAGCTGCTGCTTTTCGGCCCCAAAGCCCAGACCGCTTAAAACCGCTGCCGTGCGATTTTTGTAGGTTAGGCCCCCGTTTTGGTGAAACGCCTCGGTCAAGCGCGCCTGCTGCTCTATTAACGCGGCGCTCTGCTCGCTTAGCAGTCGGCGGTTTAGCTGCTCCAACTGCTGCTCTAACGCAATAAGGGGCGCAAAAACCTGCACCGCCTCCTCGTAGGCGGTGCGGCTGCTGCCCTTGCAGGCGTGCTGCTCTAAATAACCAATTTTTAGCCCCGCGGCTTTTACCACCTGCCCGCTGTCGGGCGGTTCAGAACCAATAATCATTTTAAAAAGCGTTGTTTTGCCGGCACCGTTTGCGCCAATTAGCCCAACCCGCTCGTTTTTTTCTACGGCCAAAACTGCGTCTTGCAGCAGCAAATTTTCACCAAAGGATTTTGTAATATGATGTAATTCTAATAACGCCATGCTGTAAACCCCAAAAAATAAAGTACCCTTTTATTTTACCAAAACCGCCCGCCGTTTGCAATGCCAACGGCAAAATTTGTGTTTTTTATTTGTGGCCCCTTGTAAAATGCGCAAAAAATTGGTATACTATAATAGTATTGCTGCCAAAAATTCGGCAGCGGCTCTAAAATGCTATTCTTGCTTTGGAGGCTTTTAAAAATATGAGTCAGCAAAAATTTTACATTACCACCGCCATTGCTTACACTTCCAGCAAACCGCACATTGGCAATACATACGACATTGTATTGGCCGACATGATTGCCCGCTACAAGCGCATGCTGGGCTACGATGTGCATTTTGTAACCGGCTCGGACGAGCACGGCCAAAAAATTGAGGAATACGCCAACCGCGAGGGCATTAGCCCCAAAGCGTATGTAGACCGCTATTCGGCCATGATCCGCCAGGTGTGGGAGAGCATGAATGTAACCTTTGACACCTTTATTCGCACCACCGACGAGCACCACGAAAAAACGGTGCAAAAAATTTTTAAAAAGCTTTACGACCAGGGCGATATTTACAAAGGCCATTACGAGGGCAAATATTGCGTGCCCTGCGAATCGTTTTTTACGCCGTCGCAGTTAGTAGACGGCAAATGCCCCGACTGCGGCCGCCCGGTTACCGACGCGAAAGAGGAAGCCTACTTTTTAAAGCTTTCTAAATACAGCGACCGTTTGGTGCAGTATTACGATCGAACGCCGAATTTCTTTTGTCCGGCCTCCCGCAAGGCGGAAATGATCAACAACTTTATTAAACCGGGGCTGGAGGACCTTTGTGTTTCCCGCCCCTCTTTTAAATGGGGCATTCCGGTAGAGTTTGACCCCAAACACGTAATTTACGTTTGGCTGGACGCTTTAACCAACTACATTACCGCCCTGGGTTACGACCCGGACGGCAGCAGCGACCTTTACAAAAAGTACTGGCCGGCCGACCTGCACGTTATTGGCAAGGATATTGTTCGTTTTCACACCATCTACTGGCCCATTATTTTAATGGCGCTGGGCGAGCCGTTGCCCAAGCAGGTTTTGGGCCACCCGTGGGTGCTTTTTGGGAACGACAAAATGAGCAAATCCCGCGGGAATGTAATTTACGCCGACGAATTGGCCGCGCGCTATTCGGCCGACGCCGTGCGTCACTACCTGTTAAGCGAGATTCCCTTTGCGCAGGACGGCAACATTACCTACGAAACCTTTATGAACCACTACAACACCGAGCTGGCCAACAACCTTGGCAACCTGGTAAACCGCAGCATTGCCATGACGGTAAAATATTTTAACGGCAAAGTAACCCAGCAGCCCCCGGTCGACGATTTTGACCGCGACCTGATTGCCTGCTGCAAGCACACGGCAGAGCGCTACTGCACGCTGATGGACGCTTACCACAACGCCGAAGCGGTGCAGGAGGTAATGGCCTTTGCCAAGCGCTGCAATAAATATATTGACGAAACGGCCCCCTGGCTGCTGGCTAAGGATGACGCCGCGCGCAGCCGGCTGGAAGGCGTTTTGTTTAATTTGTTAGAGTGTATTCGCGTGCTTTCGGTGCTGCTGTACCCCGTTCCCCCCGCCACGGCCGAAAAAATTGCCGCTCAGCTAAACCTGCCCGGCGGGCAGCCCGAAATTTCCGACGCCGTTTACGGCATGCACACCGAATTTACCGTAACAGCACCCAGCCCGCTGTTTGCCCGGCTGGATGTTGAAAAAGAACTAAAAGCGCTTGAAGCCGAACAGGCGGCACAGGCAACGCCGGCAGCCAAGCCGGAAAAGCCGGCCGAAAACACCGTTACCCTGGCCGAAATTAGCATAAACGATTTTGCTAAAATTGAGCTGCGCACCGCTAAAATTTTAACCTGCGAGCCGGTTTTAAAATCTAAAAAGCTGTTAAAGCTAACGCTGGATGATGGCAGCGGTACCCCGCGCACCGTAGCCTCGGGCATTTCCCCCTGGTACACCCCCGAGGAGCTGATTGGGCACACGGTTATTATTGTTGCCAACCTAAAGCCCGCCAAGCTTTGCGGGGTAGAAAGCTGCGGCATGATCTTAGCGGCCGACGCCGGCGAAAATGATGTGAAAGTAATTTTTGCCGATAATGTTCCCGCCGGGGCCAAGGTGCGGTAAGCATGAACGCCTTAAACCCGGAAAGTGCCTTAAACCCGGAGCATTACAAAATTTTTGACTCACACGCCCATTATGACGACGAGCGATTTAAAGCCTCGCCCGGTATTCTTGCCGAGCTGCCGCAAAACGGCGTTGTTGGGGTAATTAACTGTGCGGTTCATTTGGCCTCCTCCCAAACGGCGGTAGCTTACAGTAAAAAATACCCGCATGTTTTTGCGGCGGTTGGCGTACACCCCGAAAATTTGGCCGACGGCCCCTTTGACCCGGCGCTTTTTGCCCCGTTGGCCGAAGAGCCTAAAACCGTAGCCATTGGAGAAATTGGGTTGGATTATTACTGGAACAAGGAAAACAAAGCTGAGCAAGCCGCCGTGCTAACGCAGCAGCTTTTGTTTGCCAAGGCCCAAGACCTGCCGGTTATTTTGCATGACCGGGACGCACACAACGATATGTTGCAAATTTTGCAGCAGTTTAAGCCGCGCGGCGTGCTGCACTGCTTTTCGGGCAGTGCCGAAATGGCAAAGCAGGTTTTAAGCTTAGGCCTTTATTTAGGGGTTGGCGGCGTGCTGACTTTTAAAAACGCCCGCAAAACAGCCGAGGTGGTACGCATTTTACCGTTAGACCGCCTACTGCTTGAAACCGACGCCCCCTACTTAGCGCCGGAACCTTTTCGCGGCAAATTAAACCGTTCGGAGTACATTTACTATGTAGGCCGGCGAGTAGCCGAGCTTAAAGGGGTACCCGCCGAGCAGGTTTTTAACGCCGCCTTAAAAAACACTAAAACCCTATTTTCTAAAATAAAATAACTCCCTTTTAAGTAACACTTTGGTAAACCTTTTCGCCCCAAGTGCCTTTGCAAAGCCTTTTTACCGCCGGCAGGGCAAAAAACAAAACCGCCTGTGTTATAGCCGGCTTTGCGCTTAATTTTTTAGCCGTGCAGCGGCTCGCTGTAACCAATAACGCCAAAGTTTAATGGGTAACCTCGGCACACACATACAAACACCAATTTTAAAGGAAAAATTTAAGTGCGAGCATTGTTAAGCAAAGCAAAAGCCGCAGGCTAACGCCTGCGGCTTTTATTTTAAATTTTAGCACATAATGTTGCAAACTACAAAAAAGCCATAACAGTAAATTTTAAGGGCTTGTTTACTTGCCGCCGGCTTTAACAACGGCGCACTGCTTTATTCCGTAGTATGCCAAGCAGCTAAGCGCCTCTTTAGTTAAAACCTCGCCGCAAACGGCAACGGGCACCGCCGGCGGGCAGCTAAGGGCCGCCGCTGCGCAAACCCTGCCAAGGCACTGCTCTAAGGGCAAAATCTCGCTTTCGCAAAACAAGGTCTGTCGCGGACTAAGCGCTGCAGGTAAAGGAGAAAGCTTTGGAAAATTGGTTTTAACGGCTTTCATTTTCGTTACCGAGCACAACACCCTTTGCAGCTTTTTTAGTTCACCGGCGCGGTTTTGCGGAGTAAGCATAAGCACCAACCGGTCTTTGTCGTAAAACTCGGGGTAAATGCCGTTTTGTTTTAGCACCCCGGCCAGCTGCTGCCCGCTGTACCCTACCGAGCCGGCCAGCAGCGTTAGCTTTAGCGGCTCTTGCCCCACCAGGCGGTAGCCAAACCGCTGTAAGGCGGTTTTCAAAGCCTGAACCTTTGGCAAAAATGCCGCCAGCCTGGCCGAAAAAGTTGTTAAATATTCGTTTGCCGCATCTAACGACTGCAAAATTAAGTACGAGGGGCTGCTGGAGCCAAACAGCCCTAAGGCCGTGCGGGCATTAAGCTTTAGCAGCTCCGGCGCATTGTTGTTTAGGTGCAGGTACGCCCCGCCGGTTAGCACCGGCAGCGTTTTGTGCGCCGAATCGCAGCAAAGGTCTGCCCCCAAAGCAATGGGGTGCGGCGATTCGGGCAAAAAATTAAGGTAGGCGCCGTGGGCGTTATCTACCAGCAGCAGCGCCCCGGCCTTGTGGCAAACGGCCGCAATGCCGGCAATATCGGCAAGGTTGCCGGTGTAATCCGGGCTGGTAATGTAAACAGCGGTCGGGCGGTTTTTCGCGTTTAGCGCCGCCTGCACGGCCTGCGGGGTAACAACGCCGCTGTAATAGGCTGTGCCCCCCTTGGGGTACAGCCACTGCACCTGCACGTCCAGCAGCGCCGCTGCGTGCAAAAATGCCTTGTGCGCATTACGCGCCGCCAAAATAAGCGGCTTTGCCCCGGCGGCCGAGGCTGCAAGGGCCGCCAAATAAACCATGGCCTGAATACAAAGGGTAGAGCCGGCGGTTGAATAAAGCGTTTTTGCCCCAAACAGCGCCCCGGCATTTTGCTCGCTTTGCTCAATTACGCCGGCAGGGGCAAACAAATCGTCTGCCCCGTCAATTTCGGTTATATCCCACCGTTCAGCCCCCAGGGGGCCACGCCCCTTGTGCCCCGGCATGTGCAGCCTAATAGGCTTAGTTTTAGCATATTGGCGCACAAAATCGCAAATTGGCGTAGTCATTTTCTAAGCTCTCGCGCAACGGCAACCGCCAAAGCGCACTCCATGCGTTTTTTAAATAGATCGCACCCATAACGGTAAACCCCCGTTACGCTGCCGGTTGCGTGGTAGGCGTTGGCCGCACAGCCGCCCGAGCAATAAAGCCTGGCCCAGCAATCCTTGCAATCGGGTCGGGCGTAAATGTTGCAAGCGGCAAACTCCTGCTGCACGGGCCGGTTTTGCACCCCGTGCCAAATATCCCCCAAGCGGAATTTTTCATCCCCCACAAACTGGTGGCAGGGGTACAAATCTCCCCACGGGGTAACGGCCATGTATTCGGTGCCGCTGCCGCAGCCGGAGATCCGCTTGTAGATGCAGGGGCCGCCGGTGAGGTCCAGCATATAGTGGTAGAAGGTGATGGGCTTGCCCTCTTTTTCCCGGCGGTCGCCCTCTGCGTCCTTTTGCAGCATTAGCTCTGCCAGCTTTTCATACTGCTGCATTACAACCGGCTTATCAGTCTCAGTCAAGGCGGCCGGGTCATCGGCCGCGGCAACCACAGGCTCCATGCTCAGCTCCCGAAAGCCAAGCTCCAGCATTTTTTCAACATCCTTTAAAAAATCGGGGTTGTGGTGGGTAAAGGTACCGCGCATATAATAATTTTTTCCGCCCCGCGCCTTTACAAACTGCTGGAATTTTGGCACAACGGTGGCAAAGCTGCCGCGCCCTGCGTAATCTACCCGGTAGCGGTCGTGCACCTCCTGCCGGCCGTCTAAGCTCAGCACTACATTGCTCATTTCACGGTTGGCAAAGTCAATTACCTCTTGGTCTACCAGCACGCCGTTAGTGGTTAAAGTAAAACGAAAATTTTTGCCCTTTTCCTTTTCTACACTGCGAGCGTAAGCCACCAGCTGCTTTACCACCTCAAAATTCATCAGCGGCTCCCCGCCAAAAAAATCAACTTCTAAATTGCGGCGGGTGCCGGAATTTTCAATTAAAAAATCCAGCGCACGGCGGCCAACCTCAAAGCTCATTAAAGCCCGCTCGCCGTGGTATTTGCCCTGGCTGGCAAAGCAGTAGGCGCAATTTAGGTTGCAGGTGTGGGCAATGTGCAGGCAAAGCGCTTTAATTACCCCGGCGGTTTTGGCCTTCAACGCCCCGGCCATCGGCTCAAAAGAATCGGTCGTAAACAGCTGCCCGGCAGCCGCAAGCTCGGCCACCTGATCGTAACATTCCTCCACATCTTGTTTGGAAAATTGTTCCGGATATGTATTGTTTTCCAATATTTCGGTTACAACTTCCTCGCGGCTGTGATTGCTAAACAGCCGAATAACATCGTACGCCAGCTCGTCTACCGCGTGTACCGCACCCGAGCAAACATCTAACACTAAGTTGTACCCTAAAAGCTTAAACTGGTGAATCATTTTATTCTCCTAACCTTGGCTTAAAAGCAAAGTGCCGCAAAACCGGCCTTTTGCGCAAAACAGAATTATAAATTTTGCTTTGCCCGCGGGGCTAAAAAACTTCCCCCGCCGGCACTGCGTTTTTGCCGGCCCAAAGCAGCGCTTGAACCCTGCCCTTACAAAGCTTGCCTTAAAACTCAAAAACGCCGCCCGGTGGGCGGCGTTTTTGGCATTCTAACTACCCAATTACTTGCTTTCTTTATTCTCGCAAGCCTGGTTTGCAATACCGCAGCTGGTTTTGCAGGCAGATTGGCAAGAGGTTTGGCACTCGCCGCAGCCGCCGTTTTTCGCACTGTTGCAAAGGTTGCGGGTTTCTATGGTATGAATGTGTTTCATTTCGGTAATCCTCCAAAATATTAATCTTTTGTTATTATAGCATAGTTTTAAGCCTTTGTCAATTCATCTTATTTTTACAAAGCAAATAAAATACCTTTGTTTTCGTGTGCTGCGGGGTAGACAAGCGGCTGCTTTTCGTGTATAATAAAAAGCAGCGTTGGCAAACTCTGTCTAACGCCTTTTAATTCAGTAAAAAATAG
>URRK01000035.1 GCA_900550315.1 uncultured Oscillospiraceae bacterium
AAGCCGGTGGAATCCGCTTCAAAATTGGCCGGCTGCGCATTGGTTTTGCCGGCTTTAAAATACATTCAAAACAACTTTAAAAATGTCGTTACCGTGCGGCAGTTGGCCAAGGTTTGCAGTTTAAGCCCCAGCTACTTTATGGCCTGCTTTAAGCGGGCGGTTGGGCTGCCGGCAATGCAGTACTTAAATTTAGTAAGGGTAGAAAACGCCTGCAGCCTGTTAACCAACACAAAAAAATCGGTGGCGCAAATTGCTTTTGAATCGGGGTTTGAAAACCTTTCGAACTTTAATCGGGTGTTTAAAAAGGCGGTTGGTTTAACGCCGCTGCAATACCGTAATCAGTAATTTAAAGCATTGGCTTTCGGCTTGCAATTTTTTTGCTAAGGCAGGGGGGACTAAGGGGCCTGAGCAAAGGCAATACCCTTAGAATTTACAATTACTTCATAATAACTTGCAATTCCTGTGGTAAAGTTTTATTATAGTAAATGCAAAGCTCGGTAAAGCTGCCGGCTTTTTAAAGGAGTGGAAAGTTTTGAGTAAAGTTAAAATTTTAATTGTAGACGACGACCTAAATATTTGCGAGCTGCTGCGCCTTTATGCGGAAAAGGACGGCTACGAGCCCATTGTTGTAAACGATGGCCGCCAGGCCTTAGAGGCCTTGACCCAGCACAACCCCAAGCTGATTTTATTAGATGTGATGCTGCCAAAGCTGGACGGTTGGCAGGTTTGCCGCGAAATTCGCAAAACCTCGGATGTGCCGATTATTATGCTGACCGCCAAAGGCGAGACCTTTGACAAAATTTTGGGGCTGGAGCTTGGCGCGGACGATTACATTGCCAAGCCGTTTGACACCAAAGAGGTTATGGCCCGGGTAAAGGCCGTGCTGCGCCGCACTTATAACGACGAGGAAAGCAGCAAAACCGTTAAGTACGATAAATTAGAAATTAACCTTTCTAACTACGAGTTAATTGTTGACGGCAAGCAAATTGACACCCCGCCGAAGGAGCTGGAGCTGATTTTTCATTTAGCCAAAAATCCCAACCGCGTATTTACCCGCAACCAATTGTTAGACGAGGTTTGGGGCTTTGATTATTACGGCGATTCCAGAACCGTAGATGTGCATGTAAAACGGCTGCGCGAAAAGCTGGAGGGCGTTTCAGATAAATGGTCCCTAAAAACGGTTTGGGGCGTTGGCTACAAGTTTGAGGTAAAATAAACGCCGGGCGGAGCTTAAAAAATGCAACTTAAATTTTTTAAAAAGTTTTTTTTAACAACGGCGGTTTTAATTTTGGCCTCGCTAACCGTTATTACGGCGCTGCTTTGCTTTTTTGTTAGCAACTTTTTAATTCGCGAAAAGCAAAACACAACGGCCGAAAATTGCGCGGCGGTTGCCAAAACCGTTTCCTACATGAGCACCGACGAGGTGAAAAGTGAAAATGTGGTAAACCTTTTTCGGGCTATTTCTAATGTAACCGATTCGGTTTTGCTGATTACCGACCAAAACGGCCAGGTTTTGCTTTGCAGCTGCGAAAATTTTAGGTTTGGCAACAGCTGTAAGCACAGCCGGCAGCGGCTGGATACCCAGGTAATGCAGCAGGCCTTAAGCAGCGAGGGCTACAGCGGCAGCGGCACGCTGGGCGGTGTGTTTAACGAAATTTATTACACCACTGGCAGCGCTTTAAGAAACAGCAATAACGATATGATCGGCGCTGTTTTTTCCTCTATCTCCAACAAAAATGTGCGGGTGTTTTTCCTTTCTATTTTACGCATTTTTTTGCTTTCGGCCTTAGTGCCGCTGGCCATTATGTTTTTTGCCGAATACTATATTTCCTACCGCTATATGCGCCCGTTAAAATTAATGGCCGAGGCCGCCAACAGCATGGCGCAAGGCGATTTTTCTAAACGAATACCCGTTACCGGGGACGACGAAATTAGCGAGCTGGCTGTGGCTTTTAACAAAATGACCAACGCTTTAGTGCAAATTGAGGGCACCCGCCGGCGGTTTGTGGCAAATGTTTCGCACGAGCTAAAAACCCCTATGACCACCATTGGCGGGTTTATAGACGGCATTTTAGACGGCACCATAGAGCCGGAAAAGCAGCCGTATTATTTAAACATTGTTTCCAGCGAGGTTAAACGGCTAACCCGGCTGGTGCAGTCTATGCTAAGCTTGGCTAAGCTGGAATCGGGCGAAATGCAGGTAAACAAAACGCCCTTTGACCTTACCGAAATGCTTTGCACCATTGTAATCTCGCAGGAGCAGCGAATTGAGCAGCACCGGCTGACCATTGCCGGGCTGGAGGACGACGGCAAAATTACCGTTGTTGCCGACCGCGATTTAATTTACCAGGTGATTTACAATTTGGTAGATAATGCCATTAAATTTACCAACGAGGGCGGCGAAATTCGCTTTATTGTTCACGCAAGCGCCGAAGGCGTGCGGTTCGCCGTACGCAACACCGGGCCGGGCATTGCGCCGGAGGATTTACCCCGCGTGTTTGAGCGGTTTTACAAAAGCGACCGTTCCCGATCAGCGGTAAAGGACAGCACCGGTTTAGGCCTTTACATTGCTAACACCATTGTTCAAATTCACGGCGGCACCATGCAGGTACGCAGTGAGGTAAACCGGTTTACCGAGTTTGAATTCTTTTTACCGGCCTAAGGCCGGCGAGGGTTTACTAAGGCCGCCCCTTAAAATTTTAAGACTGCGCTTAAAAGCACAAGCTGATTTTTAAACGCCCTACGCGTCGGGCGGCGCCCGAGCAACAAAAATAATCATCTTATTTTGGCAGCATTGCTGCAGGGAGGTTCGTAATATGGATGAACACAATTTTAAAAAACCGTACGGGTCGCTTGAAAATGCGCCGCAGCCGGACGAACAATCTAAGACCGAACAGACCAAGCCTGAACAGTCTAAGTCTGAACAGCCCAAAGCGGAGCAACCAATAGCTCAACAGCCTGAAGCTGGGCAGTCGGGCGCCCAGACGCAGCCCGAACCGGTTCGCACGGCGGCTGCGCCGGAGCAGGAGCTGGATTTAGACCCGGCGCTGGACCGCGGCATTGAGGAGCCGGAAAACGGCGAAACGCCCGAACCGCCGGTTGAGCAGCCGGCCGAGCCGGAGCCGATTGCGCCGCTTATGCCGATTATTGAGCAAGCCCCCTATGTTAAGCAATCGCAGGGCGAGGCTCCCAAAAGCGGCGGTATTCGCCTTTTTGCCGGTATTGTTGCCGCCGTGCTGGTAATGTGCGCCTGCGTAACGGGCGGTTACTTTATGGGCTCGGGTCGTTCGGCCGGCAGCGGCAAGGTAGACCTTGCCACCAAGCCGGAGGCCAAGGATGCCAAAAGCATTTCAGAGGTTTACGCCGCGGTAGACCCCTCGGTGGTAGGCATTTATGTTTATAACGAAAACGGCATTGCCTCCAGCGCCAGCGGCGTGGTTTACAAAAACGGCTACATTGTAACCAACGACCACATTTACGACGGCACGCAAAACCCAAAATTTAAAATTTACACCTACGACGGTAAAAGCTACGACGCCACCTATGTAGCCGGGGACACCCGCAGCGACCTGGCCGTTTTAAAAACTAACGCCACCGGCTTAAAGGCTGCTACCTTCGGCAATTCCGACGAATTAGCCGTTGGCGAAACGGTGGTAGCGGTTGGCTGCTCTAACGGGGCCGATGAAGAAGCCGCGCTTTCGCAGGGGTGCATTTCGGCATTAAACCGCCGCCTTTCAATTACCAGTAAGTACACCGGCAAGTTTATTCAAACCGATTCGGCCATTAACCCCGGCAATTCGGGCGGCGCGCTGTGCAACCTGTACGGCCAGGTGGTTGGTATTACCTCGGCCAAGCTGGTAGATTCCCAGTACGATAATGTTGGCTTTGCCATTCCAACCGTGCAGATGAAAAAGGTGGCCGATTCTTTAATTGCGAACGGTTATGTTAAGGGGCGCGCAAAGCTGGGCATTTCTTATTACAATGTAACCTCTTTAGCGGCCGAAATTAACAATGTGCCAAGTGGCCTGCAAATTGCCCAAATAGATGAGAAAAGCGGCCTGTACGGCAAAGCCGAAGTGAAGGATATTATTACCCATGTGAATGAAAAAGAGCTTACCTCGGCCGAGGTGTTGTTTGATGTTTTAGAAAACAGCACCGCCGGGCAAACCTTAAACCTTACCCTTTATTCGGCAAGCAAAAAAACCGCGTACACCTGCCAGGTAAAGCTGCTGGAGGATAAAGGCAGCTCCAGCTACAATAACAGCAGCAGTAGCGGCAATAGCAGCAGCGGCAGTAAAACAACACCAAAAGAGGATGATAACAGCAGCAAAAATCAATACAACTCCTCACAGTTCAGTTTTCCTAACGGTAATTGAGCCGCATAAAAACGGCAATTCAATTGTATGAAGTTTGTGGGGCAATCGGTTTGGCCGGTTGCCCCGCTTTTTTTGCAAGTAAAAATGCCCAATTTTATAAATTAATACCCGATTTTGGCTTGTTTTGCCCTTTTTGGGCTGTTATACTTACAATTAGAGTCAGCCCTTGCAAAAAACAAAATTTAAAACACGGGCTGCAATCATTGGAGGTATATAAAATGATGAAAGTAATTAACACCCCGCCTTTGGGCTGGAACTCTTGGAACACCTTTACTTGGGAGATCAACGAGGACTTAATTAAAGAAACCGTTGACACCATGGTAGAAAAAGGCTACAAAGACGCCGGGTACGAATATGTGATTATTGACGACTGCTGGTCTTTAAAAGAGCGGGACGAAAACGGCCGCCTGGTACCGGACCCGAAAAAATTCCCGAACGGCATGAAAGCGGTTGCCGATTACATTCACGCTCACGGGCTAAAGTTTGGTATGTACTCCTGCGCCGGCCCGTTAACCTGCGCCGGCTACCCCGGCAGCTACGAGCACGAGCAAATTGACGCAGAGACTTTTGCCGAGTGGGAGGTTGACTACTTAAAGTACGATTTTTGTTTCCATTCCGCTGCCGTAACCGGGCCTAATTTGTACCGCCGCATGGGCGTTGCCTTAGCCAACTGCGGGCGGGAGATTTTATTCAGCGCCTGCTCCTGGGGCATTTGCGAAACGGCTTACTGGGCCAAAACAATTGGCGCCGGTGCCTGGCGCTCTACGGTAGATATTATGGATAACTTTAATTCTATTCGTAAGCTGGCGTTAGAGCAGTTTAACAAACACATTTACGCCGGCAAGGGCTGCTTTAACGATATGGATATGCTGGTAGTTGGCATGGAGCGCACCGGCAATATTGACGGCGACGACCACGACGATTTAAATGCCTGCGGGCCGACCGAATACCGCACCCACTTTTCTTTCTGGGCGCTGTTAAATTCCCCGCTTATTATGGGCTGCGACATTCGCAAGGTTAAAGAGGAATACCGCGTAATGATGCAGAATAAAGAGGTGCTGGCTATTAACCAAGACCCGGCTCAGGGCCAGGCTTTTGAGGTTTACAACAATATGCAGGACCCGCAGGGCTACAACCACCCTAAAGAGAACAGCACCTGGGCCAAATATTTAGCCAACGGCGATATTGCCATTGGT
Organism: uncultured Oscillospiraceae bacterium; assembly: GCA_900550315.1. Taxonomy (GTDB): domain Bacteria; phylum Bacillota; class Clostridia; order Oscillospirales; family Acutalibacteraceae; genus UMGS1279. The sequence goes on from URRK01000035.1 coordinate 5,573, forward strand.
ATGTTCAACTTCTCCGACCGTGACAACCGCAATTTTATTACCATGGAATCTATTGGCCTGCCCGAAAGCTGCGGCAAAACGGTTGAACTGCTGGATGTTTGGAGCGGCGAAAAAATTGAGGTTAAAAACGGCATTTATATGACCAACCTTAAAGCGCACGATTGCCGCTTGTTCCGCGCTAAGGTAATAAACAAATAAATGGGCGGCAGCAACTGTGAGCGCTGCGGCGCTCGACTAACCGGGGACGATGTTGGCCTGCACCGCAAAATGATTAACCGCGAGGCCGAAAGCTTTTTGTGTAAGGCCTGCCTGGCAAAGGAGTTTAACTGCAGCGTAGCGTATTTAGATAACCGCATTTTGCAGTTTAAACAGGCCGGGTGCCTGCTGTTCCCCCCGTTAGAAGATTAATTTTAATTTTGCACCCTTGGCTTTTGGCCGGCAAGCTGTAATTTTTGCCGGGTTAAAATACCGGGGTGCAATTTTTTTAAAACGAATTTATAATAACCTCTAAAAGTAATACAATTTTTGGAGGTTTAAAAAGAACATGGAACCAATAACCCTAACGCCGGCGGTGGCAGCTAAATTTTTGCAGCATTTAACGGGGCAGGAAAAAAGCCGTAACACCCGGCAGCAGTATTGTCGCAGCGCCGCGGTCTTTGCCAAATTTGCCGGCGGCCGGCCGGTTACCAAAACGCTGGTGCTGCAGTACAAGGCCGCGCTGCAGCAGCGGTACGCCGCCCGCAGCGTAAATGCCGCCTTAGCGGCGCTAAACTGCCTGTTTAGCTTTTTAGGGCAGCCGGGGCTGCGCTGCAAAAGCGTTAAGCTGCAGCGCCAAATTTACTGCCCCGAGGAAAAGGAGCTAACAAGGCAGGAGTACGAGCGCCTTTGCCGGGCGGCCCTTTTGCAAAAAAACACCCGGCTGTACCTGCTGCTGCAAACGGTGTGCGGCACCGGTATTCGCGTTAGCGAGCTGCCGTTTATTACGGTGCAGGCTGCCCAAAGCGGGCAGGCCACCGTGCGCTGCAAGGGCAAAACCCGAACTGTGTTTTTGGTTAAGCCCCTGCGGCAAAAGTTGCTGCGCTACGCGGCGCAGCAGGGCATTGTGCAGGGCAAAATTTTTGTTACCAAAACCGGCAAGCCGTTAGACCGGGCTAATATTTGGCGGGAGATGAAAGGCCTTTGCGCGGCCGCCGGGGTAAACCCCAAAAAGGTGTTCCCGCACAATTTGCGGCACCTGTTTGCCCGGGTGTTTTACAGTTTGGAAAAAGACCTGGCCAAGCTGGCCGACATTTTAGGCCACGCCAGCATTGAAACCACAAGAATTTACATTATTTCTACCGGCAGCGAGCACCGCCGCAAGCTGGAAAAAATGCATTTAATTTTGTAACAACGGTTTAAAAGGCAGCGGTTTAGGGGGAAAACGGTTTTAACAGTCGGCTGGTGCAGTGCACCGCCCCGGCAAAAGGGCTAAAACGCCCCTTAAAAAACAAAAAAACCGCTGTAAACAGCGGCTACAACATAATTCGTATTATGTTGTATGAAAAACGAAAACTTTAACGCAAACTGTTTTTCGTTCTTTAAAATTATATCATTAAACCTTTAAATTGTCAATATTTAGAGCATAAAAAGTAAAATTGTGGAAAAATAAGCGCAACAAACCAAGCCCTTTTGCTGCAAAACAATTTGCACCCGCAAAAAGGCTTGGCTTTTCGTACGCTATTTTGGCCCGTGCAGCGCTGCACGGGCTTTTATTTTTGCAGCAGTTTACAACATAATACGAATTATGTTGTAAAAATAGGAGGTAGAAAATGAATTGGGAAATTTATTCAAACAACTGTGAAACCACGGAAATTTTGGAAAATGGTTTAATTGAAAGGATTCGTAACAAAGATATTTCGCCGGATGTTTTTGTTAAAAATTCTACAATGGACGATTGGGTTCAATTAAAAAACACCGAGATTTGGAAAACCACCCAGCAGGAGCAGCTGCAAAAAAATCAAGAGTTTGAAAGAATACAGGAAGCTAAATGCTTAAAAGATAGGTTTAAAAATAAAACAGGATTGGCATATTTTTCTTTAGGAATTGCAATTTTAACTTTTTTTATTATGATGTTTTTAAGCGGCGTGCCGGACGAGGAAAGTGTTAATAGCTATTTTTATATACACAACGACGATTTTATTCGGGGTTGGATAATTGTTTGTTCTATTTCCGGTGTAATTGCTCTTGTTTTAGCATTGATTACGCTTTTCAACGACCGGCTTGATATTTTAAAAGAATTTTATCCCGACGATTATTTTGATTATATTTTTTTTGGCCGTCGGTTAGCTATTGCGGCCATTTTAGTTTTGCTAATGGGCTTAGTAATTCTTGGCTTGGTAAGGCAGGGCGTTTTTCACCCTTTGTTTTTCAGTGAGGATTATTTAAAAGAAGCATTTTTAAAAGAAGCATTTCACTAATAATTTAATAAACAAGCTTAGGAGAATAGAGTTATGGAATGGTATATAGCAGTAGATAATCAACCCAAAATGATTCCGGAAACGGTTTTAAAGCACAAAATTGAAAATAACGAGGTTTTGCCCGACGCATTGGTGGTAAATGCCGAACTTAAAAATTGGACGCCGTTAAGGGAAACCAAACTGTGGAAACAAAATGCCCCAAAAATGCAGCAGGGCGCCCCCACTCCGGCAGCTGCACCGGTGGGTGGAACCTACTCGGTAAACGGAATTGCTGACTCCGGTGCTCAGCTAAAAGACCGCGGCTTGGCTTTGGCCATTATTGGTTGGATTTTTGCAATTATCGGCTTTTTTATTTTGCCCATTATATTTAGCGTATTAGGTTTTATTTTTGGCTTAACTGCATTTTGCCTAAACCCCGCCGAGGAAAAAATGGGCGTAAAACCAATTTGGAAGTTTAAAAGCAAAGCCAAAGGCTTTGGATTAGCGGCAATGATTATTGGTGGAATTGGCGTAGTTTTAATGATTATTAACATGGTGCGGTTTAGCAGCTTGGGGTAAAGGGGTGCGGTTAAATGAAAAAAATCGGCGTAATTTTTTTGGCGTTATGCGTTTTGTTAGGCGTTTGCGGGTGCCAAAAAAGCGAGCAGGAGTACAAAGCCGCTATTGAACGGCACTTTAGCAGCAAGCATAACGCTACGGTTTGTTCGTACGAATCGTTTGTAATAAACAGCGACGCAACCGCCAGCGCAAGAATAGAAAATACCGTAAAAACAAATTACGGGGCAGAGCTTAACATGCGGGCAGATGTTTCGTTAGACAGTGAATGTAAAATTTCCTCCTGTAGTACCTGCGAGCTATTAGAGCTGGAAAAAGTTTTTTAAAAAGAGGGGTGCTTAGCAATGCAAAACAAAACAGATTGTTCGGCCAATTTTTTGCCGCCCGAGTTACCTAAAGAGGGGGCTTTTGCTCCGCCGCCGGTTCCCGAAAATTCGGTTGCCTGCAACCCGTTTGTTGGCAACAGCTTACCAAGCGCACCGAATAAAAGTAACAAGCGCGTAAAGGCGTTAGCCATTATAATACCGTCTACGGCAATTGTGCTGGTAGCCGCAATAATTGTTACGGTGTGTTTAAAAAACAAAAACAGCAATAGCCGCTACGGGTACTCTTACTCCTCCTCTTATTACAGCGGGTACTACCCCAATAGCTATGGGTATTCTTTTTACAGCTACGGTTCCGAAACCGGCAGCAGTTCGGGTTACAATAGCAATAATCAATACGATGACGGAAACGGGCATTGCGCCATAGGCGGCGACACCGGCACAGAAAGTTACGGGTACGATGAAAGCTACATAGATACAACTACGCAGTACGAAAGCACCTACCGGGAAAGCAGCGGCTACAAAAGCAGCGGTACAGCTAAAAGCAGTTCTAAAAAGGTTCTGCCGTATTCGTCTGATGCCATACCCAAAAATTTAAGCGTTGGCGATTCGCTTACCTTTGGTAATTCCAGTTGGTTGGTTTTAGAAAAGCAGGGGAACAAGGCGTTTATTTGTAGGTTTGTTATCGGGAACTCCTATGGGGATGGGAGCTATTATAATAAACCAGGCGGCGCCACTACTTGGGAGACCTGCAGCCTGCGAAAGTATTTGAATAGCGATTTTTACAATTCGTTTACCATGCCGGAGCGAAAGCGAATTTTAACAACAAAGGTGGTAAGTGATGATAACCCCGATTGGGGCACAGACGGCGGCAATGACACCGAGGATAAAATTTACATTCTTAGCGAAACCGAGGTTAAAAAATATTATTCTTTAGTTAGCGAGTTACGTGATCGTTATGTGTATTATCACAACACGGGTTTAAGAACGCCGGGGAAAAGCAATGATAAAATTGCGTATTTTTCTTATGAGTATACAAAGGATGACGGGTCGTATAGTTTTCATAATGAGGGGTGGAATGTGAATAGCAGCTGGAGTTTCATGTATTGTATGTGGATTAAAACCGATTAAACAAATTTAAATAAAACAAGAGAATTGGAGAGATGATGATGGCAGAAATTGAACAGGTTTGCCCAACCCACCGTTGGCGCTGCATGAATTGCAACGAAATGGCAAGCTCCTACATTTGCGGCTTTTGCGGAAAACCCAGCTACCAAAAGGAAGAAACCAAGGAACCAAAAGAAACAACCGCTTTAGAAAAAACGCTGAAAAAGGCGACGGAAAAGAAAACGCAGGCAGCCGGAAAAAATGAGGTTGAAATACAGTTAGAAAAAAAGCTGCAAACTGCGGCGTTAACGGTAAGCACCGAATTAAAAAGCGGTGTAAAGCAATTAAAAAAATCAATTTCTTGCCTGTTGGGCGTTACGGTTGTTGCGGCAGTAGTTGTAATTACCCTGTGTACCAATATGCAAAATAAAATAAACTCTTACGAAGCAGCAAATAACGAGCTTATTACAAAGGTGCAGGCACAGTCTTTAGAAATTGAAAAGCTGCAAAAGGCCGCCAACGAAAAGCCGGAGCCGGAATACATTGCTTACACCGTAAAAGCGGGGGAGACCTTAGAGCAAATTTGCCAACAGAATAATATTGATTTTTTGGCGAATAAAAATATTATATTGGCAATTAACGGAATTCAAAATTCTAATGTTATACGCGTTGGGCAAACGGTTATTTTACCTAAGCTGAATAGCACCAAAAATTAAGGGGCAAGAATTTATGACAGCAAACGAGTTAACCATGAACGATTCTTATTTAATAGTAAAAAACGGGGAAAACGAAAACGGTACAATTATTAAAGTTTCTTACCGCAGCAATTTAATAAAGGTTTTTCAAAAAATTGAGCCGCAAGTGTTTTCAAAAATTGAAAATTTAGATGTGAACAAAATTGTTGATTTTAGAAAAATTGTAAGCATAGCGGGTGATTCCGGCTACAGCCTTTACCAGCTTACACAGCTGTAAAATTTAAATTACAACCTTTTTTCGGGGGCGGTTTGTAAAAACCGCCCCTATTTTTTACGCCAATAGGGGTTCGTTTTTACGCCCAAACAGAAATAAAGCAAAGGAAAAACCTACCAAACGACAAAATACGACCCTTTTTGCAAATAGTTTTATAATATTTTAGATAAAATTATTGACAAACTGAATGTTTTGTGATAAGATAGGTTCAATAAATATGAACGGAGTGTTAAATATGCAAGAAAATTCTGAAACACAAGAGCAAGAAATACAGTACCGGTACGGTTACG
>URRK01000036.1 GCA_900550315.1 uncultured Oscillospiraceae bacterium
AATTTTTTTGAATACATCGCACGGGTGATCGGTATTGTCGTCGCACTGCTTGCTGGGAATACAATAATCGTAAACCGGAATTAGCATTTGCACATTGCGAATTAACTGCACAATTGAAAACAGGCCAATGGTTGCAAAAACGGTAGGCCGGTTCGGGTCGGTTGAGGTATCAATATTCCCGCCAACACAGTCGCACGCACAGCGTGGAATACGGCAACAGCAATCGTGGCAATGGTGCAGCGTACCAATTCGGGCCGAAAGCGCAATGGGGTTTACGCACTGTACTACGCATTTTGGCATATTGGTTGTTGGCAGGCGGTTCGGGTCCGGTTCGTCCTCTAATGTTGTTACATTCGAGAACACCTTAACATTCCCTTCGCTGCCGTACAAAATTACCTTTTTGTTAAATACGGCAATGCCATTTAGCGTAGTAGGTTTGGCGTGCGGGGCGGTAAACAAATCAAATTCCAGCAAGAACAAAAAGGTTAGATCGCAGGAATAGTAGCCGCGGTTAAAGCTTACCGGTTCAACATCTATGTAGACATTGACAACCTCTGCCGAGCGCACGCGCACGCTGGACGCCTGATTAATAACGGTTTGGTCCTCTGCCCGAAAATAGCAGCGTAGGTCCTCCAGGCAGTCCCTGTCGCAGCAGGAATCAAACACCCTGCCGGCGTCAATACATACCGCTTCGCTAAAGCTGTTTGGCAAAGCGGTGCAGTTTTCATCTGCCATACACATTTTCCTCCTTTAAAATTGCCCGGCAAGGCGTTGCACTTTGCCGACCTACCCTATTTTATGAAAGAGGTAAAAATGTGTGACAACCGACTAAGCGTTTCCTTTCTTTCAGTTTTGCGAGCTTAAAGCAATTTGCTTACCGGCGTGGTCTATTTTGTAGTTTTCTTTGTAAATTAAATCTTTAATTAAGGTAAAGCTGTACCCCTCTGAAATCAGCTTTTCTAAAATAATGGGCAAGGCCTGCGGGGTGTGAAGGGCCGCGTTGTGAAACAGCACAATGCTGCCCGGCTTAACCTTACTGCAAACATCCTTTACAATTTTGTCGGCCGTGTGGCCCTCCATCCAGTCTTTCGAGTCTACATCCCACTGAATGGTATACATACCGCACTCCTTAACCGTATCGCACATTGTATTGTTATAATCGCCGTACGGGGCGCGGAACAAAAGCGGCGTGTTACCCGTAACGGCTTTAACCTTTTCGTTGCAGCTTTGCAGCTCGGTTACCATTTTTTCCTTAGAAAGCTGCGGCATGTGTGGGTGCGCGTTCGAATGGTTGCCAATATCGTGCCCCGCGGCAGCCAATTGCCGAACCGATTCCGGGTATTTATCTACCCACGCTCCTACCACAAAAAAGGTTGCCTTTACCTGGTATTTTGCTAAAATTTCAATCAACTGCTCGGTATCCTCGTTGCCCCAAGCCGCGTCAAACGAAAGGGCAATTTCCTTTTTTTCACCTTTATCTACACAGTAAATTGGAATTTTGCGCTCCCCCGCGGCGTACGCCTGAAAAGAAAATACGCCTACAAACAACAAGCCAACGGCCAAAACGGCCGAAAGCGCAACGCGCAAATGTCGCCTGGTTATAATAATACACCTCATACAAAAGCCCACCCAAACAAATAGTTTTTAATAAACTATATGCTCGGATGGGTTTTTATATGATAACCGAAAATTTTTCCTTTACTGCACCTTGTGCTTTGCGGCGTACTTTTGCGCGGCTTTGTAAATGTCGCCGCCGCCCATGGTAATAACCAAATCACCCGGGCGGGCAATTTTTTCAATTGCGGCTACTACGCCGTCAAAATCCTCTACCACTGTGCAATGCGGCAGCTCGGCGGCTAAATCGTTTGAGCTTATACCGTAGGTATTAACCTCGCGTGAGCCCATAATAGGGGTTAAAATAACCTCATCTGCAATTTTTAAGGCCTTTATAAAATCGTTTTTTAACAGCGCCGTGCGGGAAAAGGTAAAGGGCTGAAAAACTGCAACAACCCGCTGGTGCTTCAAATTTTTAGCCGCTGTTAAGGTGGCCTCCAGTTCGGTTGGGTGGTGGGCGTAATCGTCTACCAAGGTAATGCCGTTAAACTCGCCGTAACGCTCAAACCGGCGGCCCGCCCCGGTAAAGCACTCCAAGGGTTTTTTAATTTTGTTAAATTGCAATCCTAAATCGGTGCAAACTGCAACGGCCGCTAAGGCGTTGTAAACATTGTGCCGGCCCGGAATTTCCAGCTCCAGCTGCCCTAACGGCTGCCCGGCCTTAAAAACGGTAAAGCGCGGGCCGCGTTCCCCCTTTTCTAAACCCTTTGCGTAGTAATGGTTGCTTTGGTTTAAACCAAAGGTAGTAACGGTGCTGTTTACCCCAGCCACCGCCTTGTGGCACAAGGGGTCGTCGCCGTTAAAATAAACCTTGGTTGCCATGCTAACAAATTTGTGAAAAGAAAGGGTTAAATTCTCAATGGTTTTAAAATAATCTAAATGGTCGTTATCAATATTCAGTAGCACGGCAGTATCGGGCGAAAGGTGCAGAAAGGTATCTACAAATTCGCAGGATTCACAAACCATAAGCTCCGAACTGCCGGCGCGGCCGTTTGCGTTAATTAACGGCAGCTTACCGCCAATTACGGCGGTGGGGTCTAAATTGTTTAAATACAGCACCTGCGTAATCATAGAACTGGTGGTGGTTTTGCCGTGCGTGCCGCAAACGCCAATCATTTGGCTAAATTTTCGGGTAATAATGCCCAATAGGTCGCAGCGCTCCAGGGTTGGAATGTTAAGCCGCCTGGCCTCTACCAGCTCGGGGTTTTCCTGCGAAATGGCCGCAGAATAAACAACCAGTTCGGCCCCGTGAACATTTTTTGCCTGCTGGCCCATGGTAACCGGAATACCCAGCGCGCGAATACGCTTTAACGGGTCGCTTTCGTTATTATCAGACCCGGTTAAAAGGTAGCCCTTTTGGTGCAAAATTTCGGCCAGCGGACACATACCGGAGCCGCCTATGCCAACAAAATGCACTTTTTTTACCTTTGTTAATATCTCATCGCCCGGTTTTACAAGCTTCATAAATAAAACCTCTTTCAAAATGCTATAAAAATAGTATGTTCCAATTTTTTGCAGTATAATCTATTATACCAACAAATTTGCGGCTTGTAAAGGGCGGGCAAACAAAAAACCGGGTAAAAACCCGGTTTTGCATTTGTTTTATAAAACAACTCTTATTTTTTGGCTAAATAATCTTTAACCAAAAAAACAACATCTTTTAAATCTACAACCTTGTCGTTATTGCAATCGGCACGGTCAAAATCTTTTAAAATACTGTCGTCACTTTTTGCGCAGGCAACGGCTAAAAGGTACGCGTCTTTAAAATCAACGGTACCGTCTTTGTTAATGTCGCCCTTCATAACACCGTCTTCCGAAAATTCGCCAACATTAATTTCAACCTCTTGCCCAATGGCACCAACCGAGGCCGTACCGGCCGAAAGCAGCAAAAAAGCGGCAAGCATAACAGATAATACTTTTTTCATAAGAATACCCCCAAAATAGTATATTCGTTTGTATATTCCTATTATACCAAAGCGACACTGAAAATGCAAGGGTATTTCTTAAATTAACAAGTGTACCGTTTTATTTTAAAATCTTGCGCACAATTTCAACGGCGTCTTTTAAATCAATGCGGTCGTCGGCAAAGGCGTCGGCGTTGCAAATTAGCAGGCCGCTATCCTGCCCGGCGGCAAAGCGGGCAACCTCGTAGGCGTCCTTTAGCGTTACGCTGCCGTCCCCGTCAGCGTCGCCCAGAGTTTTGGCAAGAACTTCACTTTTTAAAAACGCCGTTAACTCGCTGGCTAAAACCTGGTGCTGTGCAGCCGAGGGGTGACCGTTCCAGCCGCTTTTTCCGCGGGTAAGCTGAACAGAATAATACCCCTCTTCGGCCCCGCCGGCCTGTGCAATCACCGTTTTAATTTGTTCGTTCAAACCGCCGGTCATCATGTTGTAGATCCAAACGATTTTGGCGTTTCGGTTTTTTTCGCGCACCATTTGCAGGGTTTTAGCAAAGCCCTGCTGCACCTGCGTTAGCGTTAAACCCTTGCTTTGGTAGGTGTTAAAATCGTTCGTGCCAAGGCCAAGCACTACTACATCCGGCTGGCGTGCAAAGCTGTACGCAGCGCTGTTGCCGTTTAGCTTTGCGGTGTAAGGGTAAAGGTCTGACATTATATGCGACTGATACCCCACCGAAGCACCAATGCCCACTTGGGCCACCAGCGAATAATCAGCATTTAAGGCGTTAGCGGTTAAAAAGGCGTAGCCGCTGGTGGCGTCCTGCCACTTAGAACTGTTGGCGTTGCCGCCTTGCTCCGGCGTGCCTAAATTACCAATACCGGTGGTAATAGAATCCCCAATAAATTCTAAGTACAACTGCTTTTGCACCGGCGGCGCAAGAAATTCGCCGTTAAGACGAATAGATTTTACCCCAACAGTGGCGTACCCGGCCTCGTTTTGTTTAACCACCTTAAAGCTGTAATTGCCCTCGGGCAAATTGGCAGCAAGGGTTACATTTTTTGTGCCGGTGCCTTGCAGGTAGCAGGTTTCACGCGGCTGCTTTTCCCCGTTAATGTAAACCGAAAACCAGCAACCGTCAGCGTGATTTGTTTTAACGTTAAATTCTACCGCAACATCCCCGGTGCAGTGCGCGTTGAATTCAAAACTTGCGGCGCTCCAGTTTAGCATTAAAACGCCGTTTTCAACCGAACCGCGACCCTGTGTTTTGTACTTACCGGCTAAATCGGCAATGCTGTAGGTTTTCATTTCCTGCGCTCCTTCAATGTCCGAAACATCAATATCAACATCGTTATTGGCGGCGGCCGGCAAAGCAGCGGCCGTAACCAGCAGCACAGCAGAAAGCAATAGGCAAATTAGCTTTTTCATTACAGTCCTCCCAAATTGTTGGCCACATCTCCCGGCCAAATTTTCTTAATTACAGTAACAATTATAACAAAAAATTTATTATATTTCAAGGGTTTTACAAAAAATTAAGCCGGTTTTTTATGTATGTTTACAATAAATGTGTTACAGAAAATAAAAAAAGAGTGACGAATGGAACTTTCTGTGTTACAGCATTGACAAACCTACATTTAATGCGAACTCACAAAAAAATAGCCGCAGGTAGCAAATTACCTACGGCTATAAAATTTTAAAGCGCAAAACCGGCATAAAACAACACAACAAATGTAATTAAAGGCGTAAACCTTAGTTAGAGCCAATGTAAGGCACCGGGTTTACATAGGAGCCGTTTACCCGAACCTCAAAATGCAAATGGTTTCCGGTGGCGTAACCGGTTCGGCCAACGGCGGCAATACTTTCCCCCGCCGCTACTTGATCGCCCTTAGAAACGGCCAAGGTGCTGTTGTGCGCGTAAAGGGTTGTTAGGCCGTTGCCGTGGTCAATAATAATGTAGTTTCCGTACCCGCTGGAATAGCCCGCATAGCTAACAGTACCGGCCGCTGCGGCGTAAACCGGGGTGCCGGCCTTGGCAACAATATCCATACCCTTGTGGTTCCTGTCATCCCCAACATAGCTGCTAACATAAGATCCTGAAACCCTTTTAACCGGCCAAAGCATTGGGGCGTTACCATTTTTGTCGGCCGAATACATTTTTTTGGTGCCAACCAAAACCTGTTCATCTACCGGGGCAGTAATCTGCTCGGTGCCAATTTCGGTTTTTTGCTCGGTGCCGTTGTCATCAACGGTTACGCGGTAGATTACCTTTTCCTGCCCTACTACGCCTTTGGTTTTAATTTTGGTAGAGCCAATGTAAAGGTCCTCGGTTTTAATTTCGGTGGTTTTGTAGTTTACCTTGCGCACCTCGGTAGTGGTGTAAACCTCCTCCACCGGCAGGCTGCCGGCGTTAGCGCTTAGGTAAGTTTTTAAATCCGGCGTAGCGCTTAAAGCGGTAACGGTGGTGTATTCCTCTTTTACCGCTACGCGGGGCGAAAGCTCGGCCTTTTCTAAATTATTTTTGGTTTTAAAATCTGCAATATATTCCTGCAGGCTGCTGTTAATTTCGGCGGCCGTACCCGCTTTGGCTACAATGCTGCTATCTAAATAAAGCAAAGCCGATTTGGTAATGCCGGCGGAGCCTGAAATAATTAACTCGGAAAGGGATTGCGCCGAAAGCAGCTGCGAGGAGGACGCTACGCAATCCTGCGTGGTGGGAACAGCTAAAAGCGCGTTGCATTGGCTGTTAGAAACCGTATTAACGGCCAGCACCTGCGCTTTGGCAATAACAGAATGATCTTTTACAAAGCCTACGGCAACGTTATTAAGCAGCACCTGCACCGCCTGTACCGAGCGGGTAGCCTGCAAAGCGCCAAAGCCAACCAGACCAATAACCAAAACCGCCAGCAAAGCCGCGGCTAAACGCGGCAAGCGGCGCACCGTTTGCCCAAAAGCCCGGGCGCAGCGCAAAATAACACCTTTTAATAAACGAAAAAAAGCAATTAGAAAATTCACAAAGTCACCTCGTGGAAATTCAAAACAGCAGTATTTTTAAAACGATGTTATTATTCTACCAAAATAATTACAAAATTGCAACCTTTGGCTACACTTTGTAATAAAATACAGCATATTGCCCAAAATAAATAGCACTTATTTTGGAAATGTACTGTATTATAGCCTATAATATTAAAATTGTTGCTGTAACAATTTGTTACAGTTTTTCGTCGCATTAAAACAGCGACAGCTGATTGGTATCCGGCAGACCGTTTAAAACGCCCATTTCATCTAACTGCGAAATAATGGTTTTAGAGGCGCCGGAGGCCACGCGAAATTCCTCTTTTGAAAGAAATCCGCCTTTTTGCGCCGCTTCGTACAACGCAATCGCCGCTTTGTCGCCAACGCCGGACATAGCACCAAAGGGCAGCCGCATTTTACCGTCCTCCGGCAGGTATTTAACGGCATGCGATTTTTCTAAGCTAATAGGCAAAACTTCAATACCGCGCGCCATCATCTCGTTAAATATTTGCAGGTTTCCGTAAACATCCAGCTCTTTTTTGCCGGCCTCTTTGGTGCGTTCTTTTGCCTCAATTTCCCGCATTTTGCGGCGAACGGCGTCGTGCCCCGCCAAAATGGTGGGTACATCTACATCCTCCGGCCGGGCGGTAAAGTAGGCGCAGTAAAACGCCAGCGGGCGGTGTACCTTGTACCAGGCCAAACGCAGGGCCGAAATAACATAAGCGGCAGCGTGCGCTTTGGGGAACATGTATTTAATTTTGCGGCAGCTTTCAATGTACCATTCCGGCACATCGTGGTCCCGCATATCCTGCTCCATGGCGGCCCAGTCCTCGGGCGAAATTTTGCCCTTGGCAATTAAGCCTTTACGCACCGTTTCGGTAATTTTAAAGGCGCGGCCTTCGTCCAACCCCATGTGAATAAGGTAAACCATAATATTATCACGCGTACCAATAACATTAGAAATGGTGCAAATACCTTTATCAATTAGGTCCTTAGCGTTGCCCAGCCAAACATCGGTCCCGTGCGAAAGGCCAGAAATCTGCAAAAGGTCCGAAAAGTTTTTCGGTTTACAGTCCATAAGCATTTCACGCACAAACTTTGTGCCAAACTCGGGCAGGCAAAAGGTGCCGTTTTTAGAGCCAATATCCTCGGGCTTTACCCCCAGCGCTTTGGTGGAGGTAAACAGGCTGTAAACCTCCGGGTCGCTCATTGAAATATCGGTTACCGGAATACCTGAGTATTCCTCTAAATAGCGGTAGGTGGTTGGCACTACATGGCCCAGCTCGTCTAATTTTAAAATGGTATCGTGAATAGAGTGGAAGTCAAAATGCGTGGTAATAATGTCGGAATTTACATCATCGGCCGGGTGTTGAATGGGGCAAAAATCGTAAATAGAGTTACTGCGCGGCACAACAACCATGCCAGCCGGGTGCTGCCCGGTTGTTTGCTTAATTTGGGCGGTTTCTACCAGCTTGGCCAAGCGGTTTAGCTCGGCGCCGCTTAAAATAACGCCTTTTTTTTCGGCGTAGGCCTTAGCAAAGCCGTAGGCGGTTTTTTCAGCAATGGTAGAAATGGTACCGGCTTTAAAAACGTTCTCCCGCCCGAAAAGCTGCTCGGTAAATTTTTGGGCGCTGCTTTGGTATTCGTCGGAAAAGTTTAAGTCAATATCCGGAACCTTATCCCCTTTAAAGCCCAAAAAGGTTTCAAACGGAATATCGTGCCCGTTACGATTTAGCTCGGCGCCGCATTTTGGGCATTTTTTTTCGGGCAGGTCAAAACCGGAGCCAACCTCGCCCTTTAAAAAGAACTCGTTATACCGGCACTTAGGGCAAACATAGTGCGGCGGCAGCGGATTAACCTCGGAAATGCCGGCCATGGTAGCAACAAAAGAGGAGCCAACCGAACCACGGGAACCAACTAAGTAGCCATGCGCTTCGCTATCGGCCACCAGCTTTTGCGCGGTAACATACATAATAGAAAAGCCGTTGTTAATAATGGAGTTCAGCTCTTTTTCCAGCCGCTTTTCAACCACCTCGGGCAGCTCGTCGCCGTAAAGCTTGTGGGCGTTTTCCCAGCACAGATTGCGCAGCAGATCGTCGGACCCTTCAATAACCGGGGGGTAATTCCCCTCCGGCACGGGAATCACATCTTCGTCGATCATATCGGCAATTTTGTTGGGGTTTTCAATGACAAATTCTTTGGCTCGGTCGCCAAAATAATCAAAATCGGCCAACATTTCGTTCGTGGTTTTAAAGTACAGCGGGGCTTGGTTATCAAAATCATCAAAGCCCTGGCCGGCCATAATAATTTTGCGAATTACCTCGTCGCTCTTTTTTAAAAAGTGAACATCCCCAGTGGCAACAACCGGCTTGCCAAGCTCGTCGGCCAGTTCTACAACCTTGCGGTTAAAGTTTTGAATGACCTCTACGCCGGTTACCTTTTTAAAGCGGTTTTTGGTTACCTCGCCGGTTTTTTCGTTCACTTTATCGGGATTTTTAGAGTTGCGAACCATAAACATATTATTGCCGACCGGCTGAATTTCAAGGTAATCGTAATAAGAGGCCAGCTCTAAAAGTTCCTCTTTCGGTTTTTCATCTACAATGGCCTTGTAAAGGTCCCCCTGTTCGCAGGCGCTGCCAATAATCAGCCCCTCGCGCAGCTCATCCAGCTTGGTGCGGCGGGTAATGGGGCGGCCCTTAAAGCAATTTAAGTGGGCGTCGGAAACAAGCTTGTACAAATTTTTTAACCCAACCAAATTTTTAACCAAAATAATCATGTGGTTGCGCAGCTTACCGGCCTGTTTGGGGGTCATGTTTAAAATATCGTGCTTGGTGTCGTCAACATAGTAGGCCTCTACCCCGTAAATCACCTTAATTTTACCGCCTTTTTTGGCAATGGCCTTGGCTTCGCCCGCGGCCGAGGGGTAGGCCTGTACAACGCCGTGGTCGGTAATTGCAACCGCCTTGTGCCCCCAATTGTAGGCCTGCCGCACAATAGAGGCGCCGGAGGAAACCGCGTCCTTAGCCGACATATTGGTGTGGCAGTGCAGCTCTACACGCTTTTGCTCGGCCTCGTCCTTTTCCTCGTACTTTTGCAGCAGCGCCATGGCCTTTGGCTCTACAACATAATCTTTACGGTAATCGTCGTATTTATATTTGCCGTTCAGCAGTATGTAGGCGCCGTCGGCCAACGGGGCAAGCTGACCCATTTGGCTGGGGTCTACAAACATTTTAGCGTAAAGCGAATTGGTAAAATCGCTAAAGCAAAAGCTAATAATATTACTGTCGCCCCGCTTGGTTTTAATGGGTTTAATTTCAAAATCAAACACCTGGCCCCAGCAGGCAATATCAGCGTCGTTGCCTGTAATATCAATCATTTTTTTGGTAGGCGGGGTTACACGCCGGCCAAAAAAGCACTGGGGGTCATCTAAATAAACAAAGCCGTTTTCCGGCCGGTCGGTGCGGTTTTTGTTAAATTTAATTTCTACCTTTTCGGCAGGCGGTTTTGGTGCCGGTGAATTTTTAGGGGCCGGCGGCTGCTCTGCCTCGGGCGGGGGCGGCGGTAAGGGAATATTTTCCGGCTCCGGCGGCTCGGGGTAATCAATGGCTACGGCCTCTAACTGGCCGGTAAATTCAACCGTAACAGCCAGCCCAAAACGCTCTTGCACTAAATTGGTAAACAGCTTTTGCGCTCCAATTTCGCACAGGGTTTTGTACCCGCCGTATTTTAAACAAATTTGCACCGAATTGCCCTGCAGGGTAAATTCTGCCCCGTTAAAATAGCCGTTAACTAAGGGGTTTTGGCGCCGAATTTCTTCTAAAATATCTTTACACGCAGCGCTATGAAAGCACTGGGGCAGAAAATGTGGGGTTACAGTTGCCGAATTAAGCCTAAGAGTGTGGCAAAGATTGTGCCGAAATGCGCTTAGCACTGCGTAAGGTATGTACTGCTCAAATGCCAAATCTACCAAAATGGCGCGTTTTTCCTGCAATACGGTGCAGCTTTTTACACTGCCGCCGGCAAGGCTGTTTAAAAGCTCCGGCGTTAAATATTGCCCAAAAATTGATTGAATACTTTCTGCCATATTTTCCTCACAGTTTTTCTATTTCTTGCAACAATGCCGGTAACAGCTCCGCCTCCGGCAATTTTTTAATAATTTTGCCCTTTTTAAACAACAGCCCCTCGCCCTTACCGCCGGCAATGCCTAAGTCGGCCTCTTTAGCCTCGCCCGGGCCGTTTACTACGCAGCCCATGATGGCAACGGTAAGGTTTTTGTTGCAGCCGGCCAAAAGCTGCTCGGCCTTTTGCGCCAAAGCAATTAGGTTAATAGAGGTTCGGCCGCAGGTTGGGCAGGAAACAAAGCGAATTCCGCCGGTTCTTAACCCCGCGGCTTTTAAAATATCCCGCGCGGCGGCAACCTCTTTTACCGGGTCGTCGGTTAGCGAAACGCGAATGGTATCGCCCAGGCCGCAAAGCAGCAGCCCGCCAATGCCAACGGCCGATTTTACCGTGCCCATGTGCGTGGTGCCGGCCTCGGTAACCCCTAAATGCAGTGGGTAGCGGCACTGCTCGGCCGCCAAACGGTAAGCCTGGTACATGGTAGGAACATCTGACGCCTTAAGCGAAAGCACAATGTTTTCAAAATCAAACTGCTCTAAC